>JAFGAX010000166.1 GCA_016933415.1 bacterium | reverse complement strand
GGGAACGGTCGCCTCGCCCGTGATTACGCCGGACGGCGGCACCTTTTCTAACCCGGTTTCGGTCAGCCTGTCCACGTCCACGGCCGGGGCCGCGATCTATTACACCACGAACGGGTCCGATCCGGATGAGTCCCCGACCGGGTATACGGCGGCTTTTTCGGTTTCATCGAGTCTGACCGTGAAAGCCAGGGCCTATAAAAGCGGCATGAACGCCAGTGCCGTCACTTCTGCGGCATTCACGATCGAAGCGGATGACACGCCGCCTGAAATCGTTTCGGTGAGCGCCGCGGGCAATCCCAACCGGGTGCAGGTGGTTTTCAACGAGGACATGGACGAAACCACGTCGGAGACACCGGGCAATTACACCATCGACGGCATCACCGTGACGTCCGCTTCGCTTTCCACGGACCTGCGGACGGTCACGCTGGAGACAGGCACCCTGTCTCCGGGGATCACGTACACGCTGACCGTGAACAATACGGAGGATATAAGCGGCAATCCGATTGATGCGGATACGGAAGCGGATTTTCAGTATATCCCGGTTCAGCTGGGCGAGGGGCTCGTGGCGTATTACGATCTGGACGAGATATCGGGCACCGCAGTGCACGACCGTTCCGGGAACGGGCATGACGGGTTGCTGAGCGGCGGGTCGTGGGATTCGGGTCATATCGACGGGGCCGTGAGCCTGGACGGAGCGGACGATTATATCGATCTGGGCGGTCTGGACGTGAGCGGCAGCGCGCTGACCATCGCCTGCTGGTTTTATGCGGACGATTTCGATAACGAGGATGCACGCCTCGTTTCAAAGGCCACGGGCATACAGGCCGCGGACCATTACTGGATGCTCAGCACGACTTCGAGCAGCGGTTACAAACTGCGTTTCAGGCTGAAGACCGGCGGCAGCACGACCACCCTGGTCGCATCCTCGGGAAATCTCTCGGCACAGGTGTGGACCCATGCGGCCGCCGTGTACGACGGTTCCGCCATGATATTGTATCTCAACGGCACTGAAGTGGGTTCCGTTTCGAAAACGGGGACACTGGACACCAATGCCGGTGTGGATGCCTGGATCGGGTGCAATCCGCCGACAGCGGGCAGCAATGCGTTCGACGGCCTGATCGACGAGGTCCGGATCTATGACCGTGCGCTGGCGCCGGGTGAAATCGCGGCGCTGGCCTCCTGCCCGGTAT
>JAFGAX010000165.1 GCA_016933415.1 bacterium | reverse complement strand
GACCTGGGCATGCATCCTGCGCTCCAGCAGACCCTGCTGTGCGGCGTGCTCTGCAACGCGGCCAGGCTGGTGCGAGGCGAAGGACAGACGACGGTCGCGGGCGACCCGACCGAAGGCGCGCTTCTCACCGCGGCCGCGAAAGCCGGGATGCACAAGGAGGAAACGGACGCGGATTTTCCGTTCGCGGATGAAATTCCCTTTGACTCAGACCGCAAGCGCATGACCGTTCTGCGCCATGAGGGCACCGGCGTCACCGCCTTCGTCAAGGGCGCGCCGGACGCCCTGTTTCCGGTGTGCACCCGTATCCTGATCGGCGACACCGTGCGGGACATGAACGACGCGGACCGGGAGGCCATCCGTATCGCGAACGACAAATTCGGATACGAGGCCATGCGCGTCCTGGCCTTTGCGCGCCGGGAAATCGGAAACGCCTCCGGGCCGCACACCGCCGAAAGCGTCGAGCGGGACCTCACGTTTCTGGGACTCGCCGCCATGATCGATCCGCCGCGCGATGAGGCGAAAAAGGCGATCGCGGCCTGCCGGACGGCAGGCATCCGGACGGTCATGATCACGGGCGACCACAGAAGCACGGCCGTGGCCATCGCGACCAGGCTCGGATTCTACAGCGAGGACTCCAGGGCGCTGACCGGTGAGGAACTCGACCGGCTGGACGATGAAACGTTCCGGAATCAGGTGCGGTCCGTCTCGGTTTATGCCCGCGTGTCCCCGGAACACAAGCTTCGCATCGTCCGCGCCTGGCGTTCGCACGGCGAAGTGACGGCCATGACCGGGGACGGGGTGAACGACGCGCCCGCGGTGAAAGAGGCCGATATCGGGGTCGCCATGGGCATCACGGGCACGGATGTGACAAAGGAAGTGTCGGACATGATCGTCACGGACGACAATTTCGCGTCCATCGTGTCCGCGGTGGAGGAAGGCCGGGGCATATACGACAACATCAAGAAATTCATTCATTTCCTGCTGTCGTGCAACGCAGGAGAAATTCTCGTCATGTTTCTGGCATCCCTGGCCGGCATGCCGGTGCCGCTTCTGCCGATTCAAATTCTCTGGATGAACCTGGTGACGGACGGACTGCCGGCGCTGGCGCTCGGGGTGGATCCCCCGGACAAGAACCTCATGCATCAGCCGCCCCGGCCTTCGGACGAACCCGTGATGACAAAATCCCGCGCCGTGAGGATTCTCCTCCAGGGCGCCATGCTGGCCGCCTGTTCGCTGGCCGCTTTCATCCTTATCCTGTATGTGGAGAACCAGGGCATTCAAAAAGCCAGAACCGCCGCATTCATGGTTCTTTCGGTCAGCCAGCTCTTTCATGCGTTCAACTGCAGGAATCAGCGGGAGTCTCTTTTCACGATCGGCGTATTCAGCAATCCGAAACTGGTGCTGGCCTTTCTCGTTTCGTTCTGCCTCCAGATCGCGGTCGTGGCCGTTCCCTTTCTTCAGGGCGTGTTCAAGACGGCCTCCCTGACCCTGATCGACTGGGGCACCATCGTTCTCCTGTCGACTTTTCCGCTCTGGTTCATGGAGGCGGTGAAATGGGTGCAGCGGAAGCGGGAGGGAAGCACCCGGGCGAAAGCGGCATGAAGCGGTTTTGCCCCGGCTTTCGGCCGGCCGCCGCGTGTCTGGCCCTTGTCCTGTTCATTGGCTGCGCCGGAGGACGTCGGTTTACGAAGAATCCGGATCCGGATACCTGGCGATCCGCCGCGGCGTCGCTCGGAGAAAGGTTCCCGGACTGCGGAGCGCTGATCCTCGAGGATCATGCCCGCGTGGACGTTTATCCCCGGGAGTCGCATTCGTTCTCCGAATATACCCGCCGGACCGTCATCCGGATCAATGACCGCCGGGGTCTGCGTTTCGCCAACGTGATCCTGCCGTATGACGCGGAAGCGGAGGTCACCGGCATACGGGCGCGCGCGCTGTGCCCGGACGGACGTGTTCTGACGCTCGAACCATCCGAAATATTCGACACGACCCACAATCCGGAAGCCGTTTTCTTTTCCGACACCCGGGCCAAACGGTTCACGGTGCCCGGCGTGGAACCGGGCTGTTTCGTGGAGATCGAATGGAGCCTGGCGGTCGGTCATTTTTCGTTCTGGAACCGCTGGGACTTTCAGTCCGATGTGCCGGTCGGATCCTCCTCATTCACGGTCCGCTGTCCCTCGGACTGGCCCCTCCGCTGGAAGGCCTACGGCATCGATGTTCAACCCGAAGTGGAGGCGACGGCCAAAGGGGTCAAGGCCGACCATGTGTGGCGGGCCTCGAATCTGCCGCCCCACCGGCCGGAACCGGCTTTGCCGGCGGGCGAGGGCCCCATGCGCATGCTCGTCTCTCCCGCGGGAATGAAATCATGGGACGACGCGGCCGCATGGCTGGAGTCCCTTTTCGGGGAAAGGATGAAGGCCGGCCGCGGCATTCGGGAACAGGTCCGGTCTCGGACCGGGGATTCGACGGAAACCCTGAAGGCGTTGTTCGAGCTCGTGCGAGACCGAGTCCGCTACGTGGCCATCGAGGTCGGTACCGGCGGATATCAGCCGCATTTCGCGGAATCCGTGCTCCGGCGCCGGTACGGCGACTGCAAGGACATGACGGTTCTGCTCGCCGCGGCCGGCCGCGAAGCAGGCTGGACCGTGTATCCGGCCCTGCTGGCCACTGCCAATAGCGGTGTTCTGGACACGGCCCTGGTCTCTCCGGCGCAGTTCAATCACGCGGTGGCGGTTGCCGTCGGCCCGGACGGCAACCGGATATGGATGGACGCCACGGAGAAGACCTGTCCGTACGGGGATCTGCCCTGGTATGACCGGAATGTTCCCGCGATGGTGCTGCAGGGCGACGGGAAAGCCCATTTTATCCGGACGCCCGGCCTGGATGCGTCGGCGCATCGGGTGAACCGAGTCTGGCATCTGCAGGCGGAACCGGACGGGACAGGGACAGGATGCGTGTCCATGACGTTCAACGGAACACCGGCCGGGGAAATGCGGCATCTGATCGGCCGCATGGAAGGGGACGGGATACGGCGCTGGATGGCGGGTCAGATTCTGGGACGGTTTCCCGGCGCGGTCTGCGATTCCGCATCCGCCGAAGCGCTGGACTCTCTGGAAAATCCCTTGCGGATCCGGGCGTTTTTCTCGGCG
>JAFGAX010000164.1 GCA_016933415.1 bacterium | reverse complement strand
GTGGCCTTTCTCGCGTCCCCGAGATCCGGCTACATCACCGGCGCGGTGATTCAGGTGGATGGGGGGATGGTGAAGGGGCTGCTTTAATGGATGTTCCGGGTTCCGGGTTTCGAGTTCCGAGTCAGGAGGACGGCAGCTTTTCAGACAGGTTGCTGTCCTTTTTTTTAGTTACGGGTTCATGATGCAGTTTCGGGTTCCGAGTTCCGTGTTCCGAGTTATTAACCGAACGATTGATTGCATCCCGGTCTTCAACCCGAAACCCGGAACCCGGAACCCGAAACTCGGAACCTTTATACAAACAGAGCCGCCATCCCCGACACCGCGACCTGAACCGTCAGGTTGTCCAGCCCGTGATGGCTGACGGCCTCCACGATCGCGGCGCAGAAACCGCAGGCCAGGGCCATGCGGAGCGACGCGTCCCACCCGAGATGCATTACACACCCGCACAGAAAAACGGCGACGCATGCGGTGCCCAGCACGGCCAGGGATCCCTCCAGGCTTCTTTCGGCTTTTACGCCGAACAGCGAGGGAACGCGATAGCGGCGCCTTCCCCAGGCCGCACCGACCGGTTCCGCGGCCGCGTCGGCCCAGCCGGCCACGAGATATCCGATGAAGGCCGTATGCGGGAACCAGAGATTGGCAGCCACGCCTCCGAGCGCAGTGGAGGCAAGGGGCAGGAGGATGAAGATCCCTTCATGGGGGCTGTCCTTGGGCCGCGCCACCGCGTCATACAGGCCATGGCCAGCGCCTTTGCAGACCGCGAAAATGACAACCGCGCATACAACGATTCCGAAAAGCACCGTCATTTTCAAGCCGAAGCGGAGCTGGAATATGCAGGCCGCGGAGAAAATGATGAAATGGAAGAGTTTGCGGGTATAGGGGACGGTTTCCGATTTTTCGGACCTCAGCCAGGATACGACGGCGGATGCGAAAGCGACCGTCAGCACGGCAAGCGGCAGGAACAGCAGAATGTCCCGGAGCGTCAGAGCGAGAAGCCCGTTCTGAATGAATGAATCCAATCGGCCGGCCATGGGTGAACGTAATATAAACGATTTTTCAGGGGAATGCAAAATCCCGCGATTTATCGCGGTTCAGGGAATGCCGCCCGAGGAAATTTCAATGGAATGGAATATTTTTAACCCTTTGATTATTGAATATTTAAAAACATATGGATTTTTATGCCTGATTTATTAAATTGAATCCGGTCGATGTCATGCTGTTTTATCTACGGGAAAAACACTTATGCAGATCGCCGGACTGAAGTACGGAGCGCCGCTCCTGAATCTGGTTGAATTCCCCGTGGCCGAGCGCCTCGAAGGCAATGCCACCCGGGACGAGATCCAGCGCATGCTGGATCAGTACGGCAGAATCGTGGTCAAGCCGTTTTTCTACGGCGGCATCGGGAAAAAGGGGAAGGCCGGCCTGGTCCGCGTCGTGGACAATCTGACCGATGCCATGAAAGCCAAGGAAGAGCTGTACTTCGCCAAACACCGGGTCGGAACGAAAACGGCGCGCGCGAACGGCGTCACTTTTGAGGAATTCATCCAGTCGGAAATAGAGGTGTATTTCGCCATCGATGCCTCCACGATCGAGCGCAAGTCCGTGTTCACGATCTCGCCGTTCGGAGGCGTCGATGTGGAAACCATCACGCCGGACAAGAAACGGACCGTGTGGATCGATCCCTTCATCGGCATCAAGTCGTTCGATCTCACCAACAACCTGACCGACATCGGCTGTCCCGAGAAGTTCATCTCCCCGCTCGTCCAGCAGCTTCCCAAGCTGTGGGCCCTGTACGACGGGTACGGGCTCGAGACGATCGAGTGCAATCCCATACTCATGAAAAAGGTCGAGAACACCTACGTGCCGACGGTGGCCGACATCAAGATCAAGTTCGACCAGGACAATCCCGCATGGCGCCGGCTGGGCCTGCCGCCCCTGATCTTCCAGTCGGAAGTCTCGCCGTTCGAGTCGGAGATCAACCGCCTGCGCACCTATCAGGGCCAGAGCGACGTGCTCGAACTCAACCCGCAGGGGACGATCATTCCCTTCATGTTCGGGGGCGGCGCCAACACGGCGGCCACCGAGACGCTCGGCGACCACGCGATTTTCTCGTCCGACTTCGGCGGAAACCCGCCGTACGGCAAAATGTACGAAATCGCCCGCATCGTGTTCAAGCACTGGTTCGATCGCGCCAATGTGATTCTCATCATCGGCGGAAAGGCCAACAACACGGACATCTACGTGACGTTCAAGGGGATTTTCGACGCCCTGCGCGACCACGTCGCGGCACACGGCAAGCGGCCGGTCACGGTCGTGATCGGACGGGGCGGTCCGAACCTCATCAGCGGCATGATGTACGCCAAGGACATTCTCGACACCCTGAAGCTGCCGCACAAGATGTTCGGATTCGACTCGTCCATGATCGAAGTGCTCGAGTACGCGAAGAAAATGGACGACTGGTGGGGCCGCGAAGGCGCGAACCGGTACCGGAAGGCGGTGGCCCGATGAGACCGCTCGTCACCAAGCCGTTTCCCTATTTCGTGGGCGTCTATTCGCTCGAGGAACTGGTCACCCGGAAGTCGCGCGTGTGCGTGATCAACATTCTCGGCAACGAAAGCCGCAAGGTCACGCCCGTGTCCCACGCATACAGCGGCGGCAATGTCGTGGCCGGCGTCCAGTACGGGCGCCACGGCCTCCTGGAAACGGACGCCGGCGACATTCCCGTGTACCACAGCGTCCGCGATGTGATGAAGCACGGCCATGATTTCGACATCGGCGTCATCTATCTGCCCCCCACGGCGGTCAGCCAGGCCGTCTGGGAGCTGGTGCGGTTCAACAGCGCGCTCAAGCGCATCGTGATCGTCACCGAAAAGGTCTCGACGCGCGATTCGCGCAACATCCGCGACATCTGCCAGGGCGCGGGCGTGGACGTCATCGGCGCCAACTGCCTCGGCGTGGCCAACGCCTGGGACCACGTGCGGGTCGGCGGCGCCCTCGGCGGCGACCATCCGGAGGAAACCCTGCGGAAGGGCACGGTGGCCATCCATTCCAACTCGGGCAATTTCACGTCGACCATCGCCGAGTATCTCAAGGTCGCGGGGTTCGGCATCACCACGGCGGTCAGTTCGGGCAAGGACGTGTATGTGCATTTCGCGCTTCCTGAATTCCTCTATGCCGCGCAGAACGACACGCGCACCAAGGCCGTCGCCCTGTACGTTGAGCCGGGGGGATATTACGAGAAAATGGCGCTTGACTGGATCCAGTCCCGGCTGTTCGGATTCAGCAAGCCCATGGTGGTCTGCGTCACGGGGCGGTGGAAGAAGAACCTGGAGCGGGCCTGCGGCCACGCGGGCGCCATGGCGGGCTCGGGGAGCGACGCCGAATCGAAGGAACGATGGTTCGATGAATATTTCGGCGTTCCGGTTTTCGATCCCGCCAATCCCCGGGTGAGCAAGAAGGGCGTCCGGGTCGCCTCGCTCCAGCATTTTCCGGACGCCATGCGCGCCGTGTACGCGAAAATCGACGAAAAGCCCGATTTCGAGGCGTCCGGCGACCTGTCGCTCAAGCTCTGGATCTCCGACTCGTTTTTTCCGCTTCCGCCGGAACTGGATCTCCCGGTGGTGCGTGCCATTCCGCCCTATGACCAGCGTATTCAGGAGAGCAACCGTCTGGTCGGCGCGCATTTTCTGCGGCAGAACATGCGGCACAAGTCCGGCGCCTCGTGGCTCAACCCATCGACCCAGGTCGCGGAACTTCACGGCGTGTCCGTTCTCGAACTGTCCCGGAACGCCTTCGAGGACAATGTCTTTTTCGCGCTCGCCAAGGTCATGCCGTCCAGGGCCGCGTCCAGGGCCCTGAACCGCGTCCTTTCCGCCCTGGTCCGGATGCAGACCGTCAGGTCCGACGCCTTCGACGAGGTCCGCCGGGCCGACTGCGCGCCCAACGCGTTTTTCGCCTCGGTCGCCGCGTCCGTCGGAGACCCGCCTCTGGTCCGCGGCACGCGGTCCATGACGGGTTTTTTGATCGATCTGATGCGCGAGCACGGCATCACGGAACAGACCGAAAAACTGCCGGACGAAGCCGCTGAAAAGCTCGAAGCCGAATGCCTGACGCGGACCGTTCCGGTCGTTGCTTCTGAATGGACCGGCTTGCTGGATGCGGCGCTTGACGCGGAACTGCCGGCTTCGCCGGTCACGGTGGTGGTGCGTCACGTCTCCGCGCTCCGGGCCGCGGGCAAGGCGCACCTGAAACAGCCGGCCGAATTCGCCCTCGCCGCGGTTCTGACCGCCCTGTTCTGGAAGCCCATGCTCGAGAAGCGCATTTCGCGCGACGTCACGGAGAACGCCCTTGCCTACCTGAACGTCATCGCCGCCCTGGCGCGCAACGCCGTGATCGATCCCGAATCCAACTCGTTCTGGAAAGGGCTCGCGAAGCCGGGAGCGGTTTCCACCGGATCCGCCCGATTCACGGACATGCTGTTCCGGATTCTCTTCAACCGGAAACCGGCGGAGTTCGAGGCCGCGGAACTGCAAACCCTGCTCGGCCTCACGGCGACGAACGGGCCCGGCACGCTCTCCGCAATGGGCGCCAAGGAATCGGTAAGCGCACGGAACGCGATTCCCACGGCCTTCGCGGGATTTCTGACAAACACGGGAATGGCGCACGGCGGCAACGGATTCGAGGCCGTCGAATTTCTCATTGGACATTTCATGGACAGCCCGCTCCGGGATCCCGGCGACCCGAAGGACCCGGCCGATCTGCAGGCACTGGCGTCTTCGGCGGCCAAATCGTATTTCAAGTACAAGCAGGCGCAGAAAGCGCTCGAAAGCCCGTCGTACAAACGGGTTCCCTGCATCAACCATCCGGTGTTCAAGGGCAAGGACGTGAACATCGACCCGCGGGAGGATTTCATCCGGAAGGAGATGGCGGGCCACGGCGGCCACAACGCCTTCCTTGAGTTCTACCACCTTCTGGTCCGCGAGCTGTTCAACGAGGGCGCGACGGAAAACGTGTTCTGCGTGAATGTGGACGCGGTGCTGGCCTGCGTGGCGCTGAAGCTTATGTGGACGGACCTGCGGGAAAAACGCATGACGACCCGTCAGGCGCAGGATCTGGTCTTCATTCTGTTTCTGCTCGGCCGCGCGGTCGGGGCCGCGGCGGAGATCGCGGACCACCGCGACCGCGGAGAGGACATGGACTGCCGGACGCCCCAGAGCGAGGTGGCGTTTGTTCTCTGACAGCCGGCCGCAGCCGCTCGTCGAATGCGTACCCAATTTCAGCGAGGGCCGCGATTCCGGCGCGATCCGCGCCGTCGTCGGAGCGGCCGCCGGCACGCCGGGCGTCCGGGTGCTCCACATCGACTCGAGTCCCGATGCGCACCGGACGGTGTTCACGTACGCCGGTGCGCCCGAAGCCTGCCTGGAGGCGGGGTTCCGCATGATCCGGACGGCGGCCGGACACATCAACATGCAGACGCACAGGGGCGTTCATCCGAGAATCGGGGCCGTCGACGTCTTTCCCTTTGTGCCGCTCCGCAACGTGACCATGGCCGAATGCGCCGACCTGGCGAGGCGGCTGGCGGAACGGGTCGGGAACGAACTCGGAATTCCGGCGTATTTATACGGTGAAGCCGCACAGTCGCCGGAGCGGAAAAGTCTTTCCGCGATACGGACCGGGGGATACGAAGGGTTGTCGGACCGCATGAAAAACCCGGACGGCGCCCCGGACTTCGGCCCCGCCGCGTTCAGGCCCGGTTTCGGCGCGTGCGCGATCGGCGCCAGGGGCCTGCTGATCGCCTACAACGTGAATCTCGCCGATCCGGACCCCGGCCGCAGCCGTCGCATCGCGGAAGCCATCCGCGAAAGCGGGGCGGCGGCAAGGGACGGGGCGGGCGGGGGGGAAAGAATTCCCGGCCGGTTCGCCGCGTGCCAGGCCATCGGATGGCGCATCGAAAGCCGGGGGAAAACACAGGTTTCCACCAACCTGACCGATTACAGAATCACGCCGCCTCATGCCGTATATGAAGAATGCGTGCAGCTGGCCGCCGAAGCCGGCACCCGGGTCACGGGAAGCGAAGTCGTGGGGCTGATTCCGCGGGAGGCCCTTCTCGCCGCAGGACGGTATTACAGCGGAACCAATGGCGCCGCGGCGACAACGCAGGACGTTTCCGACAGCGAACTGATCCGGCGGGCTGTCGCAGGCCTCGGGCTCGATGACTGGACGCCGTTCGATCCGTCGCGGAAAATCCTTGAGGCGTGCCTGGCAGGCGCGGATTTCTAAAAAAAAGGAGCGATCCCAATGAAACGAATCATGATTGCCGCATGCGTCCTCGTGACGGTTTTCGGGGCCTCGGCGGACACCAAAATCCGGCAGAAGCATCACAACGACGCATTCACGGTCATGGGGCAGACCCAGCCGGCACGGGACTACGAGGGGACCCTGTGGTTCGGCCGGGACAGGGCCAGGAATGACATGGACAAGCAGTCGATTATCATGCGCATGGACAAAGGGATCGTGATTGTGCTGAATCACGAGAACAAGACCTGGTCGGAACTGCCGATGGACATGTCCAAGGCGATCAGCCAGGCAACGCGGGAATCCGGAGAGGATGTACCGGAGGGCCTTCCGGCGGAGATGCAGGAAATGATGAAGGGCATGTTCAAGAACATGCGGTTTTCCGTGACCGAGACCGCGGAGAAGGCCGTGATCAACGGGTGGAACTGCCGCAAATACATCCAGAAAGTCGAAGGCGGCATGGCGCCCTCGACGTCCGAGGTCTGGGCCTCGACGGACGTGAAATTGGACTATACCATGCTGGCCAAAATGTCCGCGTCCATGATGGCCATGCAGCCCGGGCTGAAAGAGATGGTCTCGGACATTCAGAAGGAGACCGAAAAAATCAAGGGCATGACGGTGAAGTCAGTCACGGTTTCAACGGTCATGAACTCAAAGATGAAGTCGTCCATGGAGCTGATTGAAGTGAAGAACGACTTGACGCCGCCCGCGGGCATCTACGACCCGCCGGCGGGGTACAAGAAGGTCAAGGGGATGCAATGACAGTTTAAAGTTCAAGGTTCAAAGTTCAAAGAAAAAATCATTGCAGGTTATGCCGAAACCCTGGAATTTACCCTTCAGGGTTTCATCTGGAAGGAATAAAAGGCTAAAGTCTTCAATATTCCGCATCTGTTGCTTGACCCCGCGAAAGCGGGGTGGCCTTAATTCCATGTGTACGCTTTGAACCTTGAGCTTTGAACTTTGAACTTTGAACTTAAAAATCATGGCCTGCGATCAGGGTAAGAGGAAATATGGAACGTAAAACATTCATACAAAATTTCATGGGCGCGGGCGCGCTGGCCGCTTGCGGCCTGGCTCTGCCGGCAAGGGCCGGGGAGACTGAAAAAACCGGCGACCCGGACGCCGCGTTCCGCGAAGGCTGGGTCAGAAATTTCCTGAAAAATCTGGACGCGTCCATGAATCCAATGGAACGCAACGCGTTCATGGAGGCCAACGGCCGGGACTGCGCCCGCAGATCCGCGATCCGGCTGGCGGAGTCCTGCAAGGGCGACATGGCCGGGTTCACCGAGAAACTCGGCGGATGGGTCGGCAAGGAGAACGTCCGTCTCCAGGACGGAAAAGTCGTTCTCATCTATCGGGAATGTTATTGCCCGATGGTGTCGAAAATACAGGAGCGTCTCTCCGACACCTGGTGCGAATGTTCCAGGGGGTGGGTGGTGCAGATGTTCGAAACGGTTGCGGGCCGGCCCCTGAATGTGACCCTCCAGTCGTCCATCAAGCGCGGCGATCCCGTCTGCCGGTTTGAGGTGGAGGTCTAGTAGCCCACGGTTTTAACCGTGGGATTCACGGTTTTAACCGTGGGATTCACGGTTTCAGCCGTGGGATCAAAGGTTTTTAACCGCGGGGCTCAAGGTTTCAGGATTCATGGTTTGAAGGTCCCCGCCAAAAAACGCGGGGACGACAGAGCCAAAAAACGCGGGGACGACAGGGTCGAAAAATGCAGTAAAGACAGGGCGTAAAAACGCGGAGAAGACGCATTCAAAGAACCTCCCGCTGGCTGTTCAAGGCCAGCAGCGGGAGGTTTTTTCGTTCCGACCCTGGAGTCGATCGGGCGACCCGCTGTCCCGGGGTTCCGCGGCGCGGGATATCAGCGGGCGGAGAGTATCATGCACAGCATGCCCGCGAGCACGCCGATCAGGGCGAGCGATTTGAGCCGCACGTTGCGGTCGCGGAACAGCAGGCTCCCGACCGTGAAGGACACCAGCACATCGCTCCGGCGTATGGCCGAGAGAATCACGATGAGCGCGTCCTTCCGGTTCAGGGCGCGGAAATACAGGAAATCCGCGGCAAAGAGAAAAGCGCCGATGGCCGCGACGCTCCAGCGCCACTGGAAAGGCGTATAACGCCGCCGTCCGGGCACCCAGAAAACCAGCCAGACCGCGCCCAGGATGACGGCCAGATACACGAAAAACCAGAACTGAACGGCCATGGGCGCAAGACACCGGTTCTGGATGAGATGCTTGTCGTACAGCGTGCTGCATGTGCCGATGAGCGTTGAGAGAAAAACGAATCCCACCCATTTGTTCCTGTGCAGGCGCAATCCTTCCCTTCCGCCGATCAGCGAAAACGCGTAATACGATCCGATGACGAGAAAAAAACCGATCCACTGGAGCCGGGACGGCGATTCACGGAAGAGAATGAGCGCGCCCAGAAGCGTCCAGACCGGGGCCGAGGCGCGCACGGGCGAGATCAGCGAAATGGGCAGGTGCTTGAACGCGAAATAGGCGAAAATCCAGGACAGGGAGACGATCGCCGATTTCAGGAAAACCGAAGCCTGGTCCGCGATCCCGAGCATCGGAACGTAAATGCCGTGCGCCTGCATCCATTCCGGTTTCCAGAAGGAGAACAGGCCCGGCGGAATCATCCAGGCCAGGGCTGAGAGTGTGGAGAAAAAAAGAACCGGGATGACCGCATTGCCGCGGAGCGCGTGCTTCTTGCTGACGTCGTAGAGGCCCAGAAAGATGGAGGAGAGGACACCGAGATAAATCCACATGTCAGGAAGCGCCGCCTCCGGCAGGGTCATGCGGTATCCGGAAACCGGAGGCCCCGTTCCGCTCCGGCGGTCCGTCCGCAGCGACTCCTATTTCCGTCGTGGAACCGCAGGCCCCGGCCGGGTCCTGCTCCCGCGGAATCCGCGACGGACATCAAACCCGCGATAAATGAGACTCAAAACTGCAATAAATCGACATTTT
>JAFGAX010000163.1 GCA_016933415.1 bacterium | reverse complement strand
GGTTTCCCGATATCATGCAGCAGCGCCGCGAGTTTAAGCAGCGTCCGCCGGGTGCTGCCGTGACTGACCGGCTCGTCGAAGTGCTCCCGTAACTCCCCGGACCACGGCACCACGGAAAGAACGTCTCCCGGTGCATGGTCCCAGCTCCCCTCGTGCAACACGAATTCCACGGCCGTCACCGTGCGGATGGAATGCTCCAGCACGTCCCAGACGTGGATGACCGGCTGATCGGTGCCCCGGGCGGGGGCCAGTTCCGGGATGAGCGCGGTTAACAGTCCCAGGTTGTCCAACTGGAAAAGACGTTCTCCGGCGCCCGGCCGGGCCAGCAGCCGCAGGAATTCCTCACGGGTCCGTTCTCCCGCAACCATCTCGATGCAGCGGCTGTCCCGCCGTATCAGGTCTTCGGTCTCCGGATCGATACTGAAGCCGAGTTCGGCAGCGATGCGCACCGCCCTCAGCAGGCGGGCCGGGTCTTCGGTAAAAACGGTATCGCTGACGGCACGGACAATCCCGCGCCGCAGGTCGTCGCGACCGTGAAAGGGGTCGATGCACCGTGCGGCATCGATCCCCGCTTCGATGGTTTCATCGAGCGGATAGGCGATGGCATCGATGGTGAAGTCCCGGCGGGCCAGGTCTTCTTCGATGCTCCCGCTGAAACTGGTGAGGTCTATCTCCCAGGTATGGTCCGGCAGGACGATACGGCTGATGCGGTTCTCCGCGTCCAGCGTGACCGGTGTCGCTCCCAGGTATCTCGCCAGCAAGGGCGCCAGCGGTACGGCATCGCCGTTCACGGCGATATCGATGTCAGCCGTGGCGCGGTGCTGCAGCGCGTCACGCACGCAGCCGCCCACCACGTACGCGGCAATACCTTTTCCGGTCAGGAAACGGCTGATGTCCGCGAGCAGGTGAGAAGCGCCGGGTCCGGCGACCCTTTCAGTGTTGTTCATGATTAGCAGAGGCATCTGTTTAACTATACAGGCACGCGTAGCAATTTTCAAGTGAAACGAGGACCGGTTAGCTTCGGAAATCCGTATGTACGGACCTGGCTTCGCGGCGCGTTGCGGCCCGGTCCCGCCGGACTATTCCGGGGGTGAATGCTGGTCATTATCGTTACGCAGGCAACCGGATAGTTGCCTGAGAATACGTATAGAACCCAGGCTCAGGGAAATTTCCCCGGCGGTGATCTGCCGTGTCGTCTTCTCCAGCAGGGATGTCACGGCGCTGTCTCCGAGCGCCTTTTGCCAGGCTGCTTCCAGTGCTTCGACCAACTCCAGCCGGATGCGTTGCTGCCGGCGTTCTTCTCTCCGGCCGGTCTGCTCCAGGTAGTCCAGGTGCCGTTCCGTCTCCGCCGCTACTTCATCTATCCCCCGGCCGTTGACCGCCACCGTGAGGATGATGGGCGCCCGGCGGTCATTCGTTCCCGGTTCCCGCATGGATACCATCGATTCGATGTCCGCCTTCAGCCGCTCCGCGCCGTCACGGTCCGCCTTGTTGATGACGAAGATGTCCGCCGCTTCCAGGATGCCGGCCTTGAG
>JAFGAX010000162.1 GCA_016933415.1 bacterium | reverse complement strand
TCCGCGACAAAACGGACCAGGCCGTCGGCCGTGTCCGTAATGTACCCGACACTGCAGATGAATCCTGATTCCGCGTAAGTGGTGATGCCTGAACCGGGGTCGTAATCGATCGCGCCGCCGAATCGTGCAATCGAGGAATTGAATTTTGTGTCCTGGTAGGATACATAGAAATAACCGGCTTCGCCCCAGGCCGTGCCCCAGCTGTTCTTCACGATCCACGCGCCCGTGCCGCCTGCCGTGATCTTGTTGTCGTCCCACCCGGCCAGGACAACCGCGTGATTGGGCGCGGCGGTTCCGGGATAATGGTAGGTGAAATTCTGCGGATTGTAATACGAAGTGGAATAATACATGTTGGTGTACAGGCCGCCGGAGATCATCAGAGCGTTCTTGATAACCGCGGGATCACGCGGAAAAAAATGGACGGCCGTGACTGTTCCCTGC
Organism: bacterium; assembly: GCA_016933415.1. Classification (GTDB taxonomy): domain Bacteria; phylum Zhuqueibacterota; class QNDG01; order QNDG01; family DTFT01; genus JAFGAX01. The sequence goes on along the minus strand of JAFGAX010000162.1, from coordinate 925 downwards.
GGATCGAATCCGGACGGGCAGTCGACCGTCTTATGGTCGTCATCGTACGGATCATCCGACTCCGAATAGGGCCCGGATCCACGGACCAGGCATGCGGACGCCATGTACGCATTGCCCCCGAGGCAGGGCGCCTTCAGAAAAGGAAGATGGCAGGTGTTCAGGTGGTCTTCGGAGAGGTCATGAACGCCTCTGCCGCTGATGATCCAATCGGACTCGACCGCGCCCAGCACGGCGAAGGCCCAGCAGGATCCGCAATTGCCCTGATTCCGCACCGGCGTCAGGCCGCCCGAGTCCCTCAGGTCGAACCTGGGAGGCGGTTCGGACTGGGGGGTAAATCCCGTGCCGTCCGCGTACCCTTCGGCGTTGAATAAAAAAGGCGGCGGTATTTCGCCCAGCCGATGGCCCTCGGCTGTGGCGTCCCGATAACGGCCGTTTCCCTGCTGGTTTCTCCATCGCAGGAATTCGGGATTCCAGTTCCCGTCGCGGACCGCGCCTTGCGGAATAGCCGAAGCCAGCGCGGCCAGCACAATGACTGCAATTGTTCTTCTCATCCTGATCGCCCCCGGTTGTCCCCCCAAGGCCGGTGCATATGCGATTGAACGGACCTCGATGCGGAAACCGCTTGTCCGTGCGTTTGATTGTCAAACACACGGAACAGCGAAAGGCCGCATCGAAGCAGGGATGATGGCGTGCCGGATGGGAATGGACGAGAACAGGAGAGGGATTATACGCAGTTGAACCGCTGGAACTGCATGAAGCGAATCATCGATCCCCGTCCGCCAACGCGGATCATCCGAATGACCGGTATAAACCGTTCAGGAATCCCCTTTGGTTGAATATCGCAATATGTAAATTTGGGGATTCTCAGGTCGGAATAGACCGATCCATTCGAAATACGTGCAAGTCCAGTGCCATCGTTAAAGTT
>JAFGAX010000161.1 GCA_016933415.1 bacterium | reverse complement strand
GGCCGCGTCCACGTGGGTCACGCCGGCATAACGCCGCTCCGCCTTGCCCTGGGGCCAGCACATGAGCTCGACGCAGGAATAGCCGGATTCTTTCGCGATTCTGAAAACGTCCTTCCGGTCCAGGTCCGGTAGAATGGCGCTGACGAATCCCAGTTTCATCTTTTCCTCCAGGCCTGAGATGGAACATGGATGAAGCGGATGACACGGATTGGAACGGATAAAAAATCGGGTGATAAGGGTAATTCACTCCTCTTCAGGTCAACGGTGACTGTTCCATCCTTGACATTGAGAAATGAAATACAGATGTTCCGCACGGTCTTGCGCTTCAGAAAAACCAACTCCCCATTCAGTATCCGTGAACGTCCGTTTGATCCGCTCGATCCGTGTTCTATTTCTTTTGATCTAAAACAACCCAGCCGCCCTTCTTGTGGCTTTTCAGCACCGCTTCGCACAGCAGGACTTCGCGATGCCCGTCCTCGAACGTCGCGAAGGGCGGTTTTGTCTTGAAGTCCCCCTTTTCGATGGCACCGTAGAAGGCGCGGAAGCACTGCTTGAACGTATCGGGATAACCTTCGCTGTGCCCGCCCGGATACCCGGCATAGGGCCGAACGGCTTCAGACAAAAGGCCCGGATCCTTCAGCAGGATCTCATTGGCCTTGTCCCTTGATCCGATCCACATTTCATTGGGGTTTTCGCTGTTCCAGGACACCGCGGACCCGGAGCCCGCGATTTCGAACCGGAGACAATTCTTGCGGCCCGCCGTGGTCTGCGAAACCCAGAGCGCGCCCTTCGCGCCGTTCTCGAACCGGAGGAGTATGCCGCCCCCGTCTTCGGTTGAAATGGGAACCGGCTCCAGGACCTCGATCGCGCGTTTCTTCGCTGTTTTTCCTGAAAACGTTTCCACTTCGCCTTTGGGACGCCTGCGGACGGGATGCACGGTCTGCAGGTCCGCGCACACGGCCGTGACGCGGAGACCCGTGACGGATTGCATGAGGTCCAGCCAGTGGGTTCCGATGTCGGCCACGGCCCGTAGCGCGCCCCCTTCTTCGGTCAGTACCCGCCAGTTGTAGTCCGTGGGAAACAGAAGCCAGTCCTGTGTGTAACTGCCCGTAACGGACAGGACGTCACCGATCCTGCCTGAGGACACGGCCTCCCGCGCCTCCAGGCACAGGGGGTAGAACCGCATGTTGTAGTTCACCGCGGCGGCGCATTTCGTTCGCTTCGAAAGGGCCGCAAGCAGAGCCGTCTCGCGGGAATTCATGGCGAGGGGTTTTTCACACAGGACGTGCTTGCGTTCCTTGAGCGCGTCCCGGGCCATCTCAAAGTGGAGGCGGTTCGGGGTGGTGATGTGAACGGCGTGTACGGCCGGATCTTTCAGCATTTCGCCGTAGTTGCGGTAGGCCCTGGGCAGACCGAGCCTGGCCGCTGCGGAAACGGATTCCGCCTCGTCCACCCCGAGTATGCCGGCCACTTCAATGCCGATCCGCCTCAGCGCCTCGGCATGCGCGGATCCCATGAAGCCGGCGCCGACCAAAGCCGCCCTGATGATCGACATGCATCCTCCTGGTTTGGATGGCACAGACTGAAAATCAGTGACCCGTTTTTTCCCGCGCCGGTGTATCCGTACGGCCGCCTCCCTGCCTGCGGACCGCCTCGGATACGATGGCCGCAGTGGCCGTTGCTCCCACGCGATCCGCGCCGAGGGCCTTCACCCGAAGAAGGTCATCCAGCGTCCTGATCCCGCCCGCGGCTTTGATCCGGACGTCCGGACCGCAGTGCAGTCGCATCAGCCTCAGATCTTCATCGGTGGCGCCCTTTGCCGAAAAACGGCCGTCCGGGTCACGGACGAAACCGTAACCGGTCGAAGTCTTGGCGAAGTCCGCCGCTTCCCGGGTGCAGATCTCGCACAGCCGGATTTTCATGCGCGGATCCGGAAGTAAATCGTTTTCGAAAATCACCTTGATCAGGGCGCCATGCTCACGGCAGCAGGCCCGGACGGCCCGTATCTCTTCCTCGACATAGCCCCAATCCCCGCCCAATGCCTTGCCGATGTTGATGACCATATCGATTTCCACCGCCCCTTCGCGGCAGGCATGATCGGTCTCGAAGACCTTGACGCGGATCGACGAATTCCCGTGCGGAAATCCGATGACTGTTCCGGTTTTCACGCCGGATCCCTCCAGCCATCCGGCCGCAAGGCGGACGCCGCAGGGTTTGACGCACACCGACGCCGTTCCCAGGCGGACGGCCAGACCGCATCCTTCCCGCATTTCCGCGTCCGTGAGCGCGGGATGCAGCAGGGAATGATCGATCATGGCTGCGACTTCAGCAGGGTTCATGGCAAAATGCTCCATCCTGCGGCAGGATCGTTACGAAATCGTTTTCTCTTAAAAGGAAAATACCGCCGGCCGGAAAAAAGCTGACGCCGGACGGTCATCGTTTTCCGTTTTGTATCCGGCCGGCAATTGGGAGAGGATCCTCAAAAAAAGGACAATCCGGACATACGGATGAAATTTAGGAATTCCCGCGGGGATTCACAAGCGGAATCTGGGGCGGACCGCGGATAGCCGGACCGCTTCAGCCAGTCCCGTGCGGAAGGGAGGCCGGACGATGCCGTTTTCCGTGACAAAAGCCGTGATGGCGTCCGCGGGTGTGATATCAAATGCGGGATTCCAGACAGCCGCGTCCGCAGGCGCGACGGCCATGCCGTTGAACCGCGTGATTTCGTCCGCGTCTCTTTCCTCGATCCGGATACCCGAGCCCGAGGCGCAGTTCAGGTCGATGGTGGACACCGGGCAAGCCACGTAAAAAGGCACCCCGTGCGCTTGCGCCGCCAGCGCCAGATGATAGGTGCCGATTTTGTTCGCCGTATCCCCGTTGGATGCCACCCGGTCGCATCCCACCACGCAGAGATCGATGCCGAAAGTTTTCATGGCGAAAGCCGCGGCTCCGTCCGTGATGAGGGTATAGGGAATGCCCAGCCGTCCGAGTTCCCAGGCGGTCAACCGGGCGCCCTGCAGTCTCGGACGTGTTTCATCCACGAAGACGTGGACGCGTTTTCCGCGCTCGACCGCGGTCCGCACGATGCCGAGCGCGGTTCCGTATTCCACGGCCGCAAGGGCACCGGTGTTGCAGTGGTGAAGAATGCGGGCGCCGTCCGGCACGAGAGGAAATCCGTTCCGTCCGATCCGTCGGTTGATTTCGACGTCCTCGAAGGCCATGGTCTCAGCCTCACGGATCACGGCGTCCCGGATCGCTTTCACGGAGTCCAGCCGAGGGTTGCCAGCCGCCTCAAGAACCCGATCCACGGCCCAGGCAAGATTGACTGCCGTGGGGCGGCTCAACCGGAGTGTCTCCCCCGCTACCCGCAACGCTTTCAGCATCGCGGAAGGATCGGACGCCCCGGAACGCAAGGCCGCGAGCGCGAGAGCGAAAGCGGCCGTCACGCCGATGGCCGGAGCGCCGCGTACCGTCATGTTCCGTATGGCCTCGGCCGCTTCATCGGGCGTGTGACAGTCGACGGTCGCCGTTTCGGCGGGCAGCCGGCGCTGATCCAGGAGTCTGAGTCTGTCTCCCATCCATGCGAGTGTTTTCGGCGTCGCTGTCATCGGAGACACCTTTCCGGACCAGCGGGTGCGCGAAGGATCACAGGAACGTTTCCACGCCGGGGTACCGATGGACGATTCGGTCCCGAAGTGCCGGTTCCTCCGAAAGGAGACGGAAATCCGCGTATTCGAACCCGGGCGCCACCACGCACGTGACGAGTGTAAAACCGCCCGTTGAGCGGGCGGCCTGCCAGCACCCGGCGGGAATGACGCGGAACCATTCGCCGCCGGACGATGCCAGCCGGTGCACCGTGTGCCTGGAAAGATCCGCGGGGATCTCATGCAGTTCCAGCGCCTGGCCCTCGCAGAAATGCCAGAGTTCATCCGACTGCACCCGATGCCAGCGGCAGACCGACCCTCCGGTCAGCAGGTAATGGATGGCCGTCGAGGCGTTGCGGTCCCGTCCATCCGTGTGACGGACGCGGTCCATCGATCGGTACAGCTCCCGGAACCATCCGCCCTCGATGTGGCTTTCCATGCCGTATCGTCGAATGATTCCCTCGACCTCAGGGGAATGATTGATGGTATCCTCCCGTTTTAGAATCCGTTCTTGCCGGATTCCGTCAATCTGTCAGCGTTCGTATTCCCCCACCCGCAGTGCGGGACGGGCGGCGGGGAGCTTCAATCCGTTCAGTCCGGATTCCGTCAATAAAAAATCCCCTTTCGCGGGAATCAAAGGACCCGTTTCCGGGACCTCCGCAAAGGGGATGCATGAACGATGCAGGGTTTACTTCTTCTTGGATTTGGCCTTGGGTTTCGCTTTCGGTTTGGCCTTGGATTTCGCTTTCGGCTTGGCTTTCGATTTTTCGGCTTTGCTCTTCTTCTTCAGATCCGCCGCATGGGACTTTTTGTAGGACTGGATGTCCTTGAAACGTCCTTTCGAATCCCGTACGGCGTACAGCTTGGTCCCGGTGCTGCTGCGGTGCGTCGTTCTTTTCATGATACGCTCCTTCTTCTGAGATCCATCCGCCGGACCGGAAAAAGGTCCTTGTACAATATACAATTTATTTGCGTAATTGAAAATGTTTTTTTTAAAAAGCGGAAGGCCGGTGTCCGAGACCGGCCTTCATGTTCGCTTCCGCGGAGATCGGCGGGCCGTTTATTCGATCCGGAACACCTCCGCTGATTCGCTCAGGTCCTTCACGCGGTTCGTGACCGCCGTGATCTCCGTGAAGGATTCCAGAATGCCGCGCGCGATCTGATCGCACGCTTCTGAAATGCTTTGGATGCTCTGGTTGATCTCCCGCAGGGCCTTGGACTGGTGTTCGGTCTGGTTCTTCATGTCCTCGGCCGCCGAGGCCGTTCGCCCGACGGTCTCGCTGACGGATTCGAACGTCCGGTGCATCTCCTCGGATGAGGTGAACTCGTCCGTGATGCGGTCGCGGACGGTCTGAAGCTGGCTGCGGAAACCGTCCAGACGCTTGCGGAAGTCCTGGATGACGGAAAAAGTGCGCTGATTGGATTCCTGTGCCCGGCCGCTGAGATTCTGAATCTCCTCCGCAATGACCGAAAAGGTCTGCCCGTGCTCGCCGGCGCGGACGGCCTCGATCGAGGCGTTCATCGCCAGAATGGTCACCTGACCGGTGATCTCCTTGATCGTATCCACGGCCTGCGTCAGATCCTGGGACACGGAGTACAACCTCTCCATCTCCCCGGAAATCTGCGTGACCTGATCAAGAGTTTCCTTCATTCGATTCCGGCGCTGACCGACCATGGCTTCCCCATCGAGCACCGAATGGTTGGAACGGATGGAAGCGTCCACAACCCGGGTGACGCCCATCGCGATCTCATCCAGACTGCGCATCATCTGGTCGGAGGTCACGGCCGCCAGCTGGGCCTGACGCGTCATCAGACGGGCGCCTTCGGAAATCGACTCCGATTGATGCTGGAGATGCGAGGTCCGGCTCACGAGTTCCCGTGTATTGTCCATTACGCGCCTGAGCAGGTTCCGTATCTGGTCGATAAACATGTTGAAATTATGGGCGGTCTGGCCGATCACGTCGCTGGTCTCGACCGGCAGATCCTGGGTCAGGTCGCCTTCGTGGTTGGCCATCTCGTCCAGCCGGTGGGCCAGCGCCTGCAGCGGCCGTACCGTACGGCGCACGGTGGCGGATACCGCGACAAAAACGAGCAGGATGGCGGCCAGGGCGGAGATCAGGGAGATCCAGGTCAGGCGGCGGACCGGCGCGGTGATTATTTTTTCCGGGATCAACAGACCCAGCTTCCAGCTCAGATGCGGGGATTCGGCCCGGACTGGCGCGAACAAAGCCACGTGCCGTTTGCCGTTCCAGCGCACGGCAACGGAGCCTTCATCGGATCGGCCGATCGCGGCCGCCAGTTTGTTGAAACCGGCGCTCGCAGGCAGAAGGGAATCCACGGCCGACAGGCCGTGCAGCATCGAAACAGATGGCGCTATGCCCGGAAAACAGACCATCCGTCCCCGGTCGTCGGTCAGAAAAGCCTGACCCTTTCCGTGATACCGGGTGGCCTCGACGATAGCCGAAACCGTGGTGATCAAAATGTCGACCCCCCCCACACCGAGCAAACGGCCTCCGCTTTCACGGATGGGCATCTGAATCGTCGCCGAAATGGTGCTGTCCACGATGTCGAAATCGGGGCTCCCGCAGTACAGGCGGTTTTGATCGAGTGTGCGTGTCCACCAGGGACGGTTCCTGGCGGAATAGCCGGCTTCCGAGTAGCGGCCCTCTTCGTCGAAATATTCACCGGTTGATTCGTCCGCGAAAAAGATGGATTCGATCGTGGAATCCGAATCCAGAATGTTCTGAAAACACCGGGTGATGATCGGAAAATCCGGCCCGAGCGGACCGTCCGGCTGACGATAATTCCGGAAGTATTCGATCAGAAAGGGATTGTCAAAGAAAGTGGTGACGATACGTCCGCGGGAGGAGAAGAAGCCGGAAATGGAACCGGCATTCAGCCGGATCAGGGCCATGGATTCGCTGTGAGCTTTTTCCCGGGCGTTTTTTCGCATGAACAGAACAGCGGACAGGGAACTCAGGATGAGCAGAATTCCTGTCCACAGAAGCACGGGAAAAAGAATTTTATCATGCACGGTGCGACGGTTGAACATAACAACCTTTCAAATTGCATGATCTGACTGGCTGAATGTGCCCAATGCCGAACCTTACAAAAATCATGCCTTTAATACCCTGTCGGCAGGTCCAAAAATACGGTTTCCAGTCCCCATTCCTCCCTGATTTTTTCTCCGAGCGCTGCCAGGCCCCAGGTCTCAGTGGCGTAATGGCCTCCGAAGATCACGTTGATTCCGGCTTCGGCCGCAAACCAGTACGATTCATGGCCGGTTTCACCGGTAATATAGACATCGCACCCTTCCCCGACCGCCTGGTCCAGCATACTGAGCGCCCTGCCGCTCACCACGGCCGCACTGCGTACGGATTCCGGCCCGAAACGCCAGACCGTCGGCTCCGCGCCAAGGAGCGACCCGAGGCCGGCGGCCAGGTCATTCAGGAACACTGGCGTGTCAAACACCGTCTTTCTGCCGATCAGGACTCCATGGTAGGATCCGAATTCCGAAATCCGGTCCCAACCCATTTTCATGCACAATTGGGCGTTGTTACCCAGTTCCGGATGCAAATCAAGCGGCAGATGAGCGGCGTACAGACTGATATCGGATTCAATGAGCCGTCTCATCCGGCCGAGAGCCGGACCGCGCCAGGGAAAAGGCTTGTCCCAGATCAGGCCATGATGGACGATGAGAAAGTCCGCTCCAGCGGAAGCCGCTCCCGAAATGGATGCTTCTGAAGCGTCCACTGCGAGCGCCACACGGGTCACCGAACCCCGGTTCGCGACCTGAATGCCGTTCAGGCTGGCATCCGGGATGTGACTGATGTTCAGAACGCCGTCGAGCCAGCGTTCCAGTTCATCCGTATGCATGGTTTAACGCCTCCGGGCCTGCCGACTCCCCGGTCAGGGATATCAGCGGTCCCGCATCTGTTCTTCGAGCCTGACTTTCTCCAGTTTCTCCTGACGGATCCTGGACAAAGCGTCGATATAGAGTTTTTTGGATTTCAGAGCGAGGGCCTTCTTGATCAGGGCCTCGGCCCCGTCCAGATCTCCCTGAACCTCAAGGGCGATTCCGAGGTTGTAATTTGAGACCGGATCGGAAGGCGTGGCATTCAGGGCATCCTCGAATGCCGACACGGCCTCCGGCCAGAGGCCTGCCTGGGCGTACCGCTTTCCCTCCTCGTTCTTTCCGGATCCCGTCTCCAGGACCCTCCTTTCGGAAACCGAATGAGGGGCGATGAGCTCGGTGAATGTCCGGGTGATGGACTGTGAGAGTTCGTTCAGAATCTCGCCTTCGGGTTTGAGTGATGCGGATCGGCCGTCCACGACCTTGTCGCTGGTATAGCTTTTCGAGTCGGAGTGGGCCGCGAGCAATTTGCCCGTTTCCACGTCCACCACCCGGAAATGAACGGCCACGGTGCCCCGCCGAATGCGGTATTTCTGATCCACCCAGACGGTGCGCATGACCTCCCGCTTCACTTTGCGCTTCTTTCCGGTGAAGACGTTCTTCTCGGTCACGGTCTCGTATTTTCCGGTGCCCTCCTTTTTCTCCACTTTCTCCGTGCCGACTTCATCCTTTTCCACTCCGTACCGGCTGACCTCGCCGAAAATCAGGGCGTCCACGCCAAGCAGCTGGCCGACCTGCTTGGCCGTGGATTCGTTCACCACGCCGGCCATTCCGAGTTTCTGCTCGTCGAGGATTCGGGCCAGCCGGTCCCTTTCCACGATCTCGAAATGCCCCCCCTGCAGCAGCTGGGATTGAACCAGAGCGGAAATCTGTCCCCCGGACGACCCGGGACCCTGAAAATCGGCGATCGCCAGCTTGCGCACGCCCGGCAGATGGATTGCGGCCGGCTTCAGCACATCCACACGGATCGCAGGGGAGCCGGCGCAGGACAGCATCCACACCGCGATTGTCACCGCCGGCGCTGTTATGGATCGGAACAACTGATGCATGGTCAGACATCCTTTCCCGGGATATTCACCCGAAACGGTAATGCTTGCGCACCGGCTTGTGCACGTCCCACGTGCAGTCCAGTCCTTCCGGGAACGTCACCAGGTCTCCTTCGCCGATGCGGACTGGATCCCCGCATTGCGGCGTGACCGTTACATCCCCTTCCAGAAAAAAGCAGGTTTCCGGTTCCTCGTAACTCCATGAAAACGTAGAGATTTCCTTGGTCCATACGGGCCAGGTCCGCACACCGAGCGCTTCAAGACGCTCTGCGGGCGGCCGTCTTTCCACGCGGATGGCTTGCATGGGTCTCCTCCGGTTCAGAATCGGCCGAACTTGAAGGTCAGAACCGCGGACGGGCCCCCGATGGCCGATTCAGTGAGGCCTTCCTGCTCCAGTCCTGAGACGAAACGATAGGATGCACCCGCGGTGACGCGCATGAAGCGGGTCACGTTCAACTCGACCGCTATGCAGGGTTCCAGGATGAAGAAGGAATCCAGCGCCGGATCGTCACTCCAGTCGTCGCCCAGATCCTCCTCCCAGGACTCCCGGGCTCCGGCGCTCCCGCCGCCGATGAGCAGGGAGACATCCGGATGAACCAGGCGATGCGACCGCGGCGTGTACCCGATCTCGAAACCGCCGTATCCCGCCTGCAGCACCGGATCCTGCATGCCGGGAACGCCCTCGGGGACACGGATCCGGCTGACCAGCCCGTAGCCGCCGCCGCCGAGGCTCAGGGTGTGGTTGATGATCCAGCCGCCGCGGCCCCCGATCAGGACGCCGAAGGAATCGTGCATTCGCGTCATTTTAAAAACCGGCCCTCCGAAACCGCCCGAAGTGACCGGACCGGACAGAAGGGTTTGCTCCTCCCGCGCCGAGGCTGAACCCGCCATGCTCAGCACCAGCAGACACCGGATCATCTGTTTCATCGGAACCTCCCGGTTCAGGCCTTGAAAATGAAATACACCGCGGCCAGAATGCTAAGCCCGGCGTACAGGTAGTTCGAACGGAGCGGCTGTTTCATGTATCACCAGGCGAAAGGCACGAAAACGGACAACGAAACGGCCTCCGGAAGAATCTTCAGCTGGGGAAGCGACAGGCGCGTGTGTCCGATCCGGTTGGCCGGCACCTGGATCAGGTATTCGAACAGGGCGATGTCCCAGCTCGCCAGGGCCGCGACGATCCATTTGCGGTCGCTGAGATTCCTGAGATGTCCGTACCAGGCGAACGTCATGAAGCAGTTGGAGAGTACCAGAAGAACCGTGGTCTTCATCACGGGCGACATGATCTTCCTTTCAGACAGAAACGGCGGACGGACCCTGCGGGCCGCGCGCATCACCGGCGTCCGGGCGAAAACCCGCGGCGTTCAGAACTGGCCGGTGGACAGCAACAGCAGTGTGCAGGCCTCGAGATACGGAATGCCGGCCGCGGCAAGTTTCTCCTGAAGCGCCGGCGTCTCCGTTCCCGGATTGAAGATCACCCGGCCCGGCCTCAGGGCGACGATGGCGTCCGACATCTCAAGCGCATGTTCCGGCCCCACGTACACGGTCAGCGTGTCCACGGGCTCGCGGATCCCCCCGAGAGAGGCGGTGACGGGAATGCCCTCCACCGTCTCCAGTGCGGGATGCACCGGAATGATGCGGAATCCTTCGCTCTTCAGCAGGCGCACGGCCTTGTTGCTGTGACGTTCCCGCTTGGCGCTGGCGCCCAAAACGACCACGCTTCGTTTTCCGGCTTCCATATTTCCCTCTTAGGGTTTCAACGCGTCCGCGACCCGAAGGGCCAGCGTATCCATATCCCCCGGTTTGTATCCGAGGGTCTGGAACACGATCCGGCCGTCCCGGCCCACAAGGAGGGTCCTGGGGATGAATTTGTCGGCGTACAAGCGGAAAATCGACCGGTCCGGATCCGGCGCGAAATCGAAGGTGAAACCGTGCCGCACGCGAAACGTGTCGAGCTCGGCCGCGGTATGCTCACGGCCGACAGCCAGCACTTCCAGGCCCGCGTTGCGGAAAGGCTCCCATACGGTTTTCTGCAGTTCGGGCAGTTCCATGCGGCAGGAGGGGCACCAGATCGCGAAGAAATTGATCACGACCGGCCGGCCTTTCATCTCGGACAGGGTGAAAGAACGGCCTTCCAGGGTCATTGCGCTGAAATCAGGCGCGATCCGTCCGACGGAGGTGTGCCCGCTGGTGTCGGCCGGCTGGCCGTTCAGGATCATGGCCAGGCAGAGACCCGGGAAGGCGAGACCGAATGCAGCTGGCCGCTTCATGTGAATCTCCTCATTCTTCGAACCGGATGGGAGATGATTCGATGCCGATCTGGAACCGGACCATCTTTTCGAACACGGAAAGCCGGACGGCCTGACGCGCGTCGCATTGAATCGTTTTCCTGTCCGTGTCGTCCGCAATCACTTCCACGAGCATTCCATTCGCGCCGTATACGGAAGCCGCACAGAACTGATAGGGAACGAGATCCGACCGCCCCGAGCTGTGGCTCGGATCGATGATGACGGGAAGGATCGTGCGGCTGTGGATAGCCGGAATGACATCCAGATCGATGTGCGATCGGTTGTAATCGCCGGCCACGGTGGATTTGACGCCGCGTTCGCAGAGCAGGATGTTCTTGTTCCCCTGAAGCGCGATGTATTCGGCGGCCGAAAGCCACTCCTCGAGCTCCGCCGAGACGCCGCGCTTGTACAGCACCGGTCTCCGTGTCTGGCCGACGGCTTCAAGCAGGTCGAAGTTCTGGTAATTGCGCGTCCCGATCTGGATCATGTCGGCGCGTCTGGCGACTTCCTCCGCCTGGGACACGGCCATGACTTCGGTGCAGTAGGGAAATCCGGTGTTGTCCCGCACCCGATCGAGAATGTCCATCGCCTCCCACCCCAGCCCGCGGAAGTCCCATGCGCGCGTGCGCGGCTTGAATGCGCCGCCCCGGAGCATCATCCGGTCACGGCATCCCAGCCGGTCGGCGATCACGGCCAGTCCGTCTGCGATGCGCGCAGTCTGGTCATAGCTCTCGACGGCGCAGGGCCCTGCGATGAAGACCGGCCGGCTGTCCCGGAAGACGCGGTCCAGGCCGTCTTTTCCGCGTACGGCGATCGCGATCCGTTTCCGCTCAACCTTCTGGTTGTTGTCTCCGATCACCCGCCGGGCGATGGTTTTATACGGCGAGGAGATGCGCCAGGCCCGAACCACGCCCGGAAAAGTCAGCACGTAATCCATGTCGATCCGCGTGGCATCCCCCTCCACTGCGATGACCGTGAAGAGATCGCCGTGAAGGATGTCCGGCCGGCAATGCATGGAACGGACCAGGTCCCCGACCTGCCGCACGGTATCGGTCGATTCCTTCTCGATTTCGATGATCATATTCGGACTTTCATCGTGGTTTTAACGTCCGGACTGCGCCGCCCGGACCGCGGCGATTTCCCCGTAGTAAATCCGGTGATAATCCTTCAGCGGGTAATGTCCAGAAATCGACGGATCTATAAAACGGGCGGGATCCATGTCCTGCCAGTATATTTTTCTGCATTCAAGCACCAGTTCTGCCTCGCCGAAGCGGGGCGCGGCCACGACCGAGGACGCTTCGGGGGTGAGCCCGGAAGCGTTGATTTTATCGCCGTCCCGTCCGGAGCGGGAGCCCAGAAGGGCGAGCGCCTCCCGGTGCCGTTCCGGAAAAGCGCAGAGCGTGAAGGACCCGTACCGTTCCATGAAGCCGTAGGTGTGCCGGGTCGGACGCACCACCACCTGGGCAAAAGGTTTCTCCCACAGGAAGCCCGTAGCCCCCCAGGAAACGGTCATTGCGTTGTAGTCGCCCGCGGCCCAGTCTCCCGCCGTCAGAACCAGCCAGTGTTCGGCCCACAGGGCTCGGGGCGAAGCGATCCACTCGGTCGGATGAATTGAACGCATCGTCATGCGGTTTCTCCTTGCGGCGGGACTGCCCGTCCGTACTCCGGGAGAGGTGCAGTCCCTTAAACACGGAACGGGCGGCTGTATCCGCGCCGCCCGAACCATTTCAACGGACCTCCGGAAGAGGGCCGGCTATTCGAGAACTTTCACGGATAGAATCATCACGGGGGTGACCGGGACGTCCTGCATGCCGTTTTTCGAGCCTGTCGGCGTCTCCGCGATCTTGTCGACCACGTCCATCCCTTTCAGCACTTTTCCGAAAACGGCGTACCCGAATCCGCCGGATGACTCGTCGCGGTGGTCCAGGCCCGGATTGTCCTGGTGGTTGATGAAAAACTGCGAGGTGGCGCTGTTCACGACCATGGTGCGCGCGTACGACAGGGTGCCGCGCCGGTTGGACAGTCCGTTTCCGGCCTCGTTCACGATCGGCTGGCGGGTTTCCTTCTGGACGAGATCCGCATCGAAACCGCCGCCCTGGATCATGAATCCCCGGATCACCCGGTGGAAAACGGTGTTTGTGTAGAAACCGTCGTTCACGTACTGCAGAAAATTCTCCACCGACTCCGGCGCCTTGTCGGCGAACAGTTCCAGCGTGATTTCCCCCATGCTGGTCTGCATGAGAACCTTCGGATTGGGCTTCTTGAGCGCGGCAACGGCGCACCCGGCAAGGGAAAGCGCCAGGACGATCAGCGCGGCTGACATCGGAATGTGACTTTTCATTTTCAACCTCCGTTGAGACGTTTGAATGCCCGGGTCAGTTTCTCCCGGGTCTGCTCCAGCCCCTCGGAAACGACCTTGGTATGACCGAGAACCGGCATGAAATTCGTGTCCCCGTTCCATCGGGGAACGAGGTGGAAGTGCAGGTGGTCCGCGATTCCGGCGCCTGCGGTCCGCCCGAGGTTCATCCCGAGATTGTACCCCTGGGGATGCATCGCCTCTTCCAGCGCCTTCCGGGACGCCTCGAGCAGATCGAACAGTTCAACCTTCTCCCGATCATCCAGGCCGCCCAGATCCGCCGTGTGACGGACCGGCACGACCATGAGGTGGCCGTTGTTGTAGGGGTAGCGGTTCAAAATCACGAAAGCGGATTCGCCGCGTTGGACGATCAGTGAAGCGCGGTCGTCCTCTTCCCCCCAGGCCCGGCAGAACACGCAGCCCGCCGGCCGGTTGACCGATTCGATGTATTCCATCCGCCAGGGCGCCCATAGAATGTCCGGGCCGTCCCCGGCATTTCCGGAGGATCCGCTCAAGGGGTTATTCCTCCTTTTCCTTCTCCTTGTGTTTCCGGAATTCCTCGACCACCTTGGCCTCGATATCCTTCTGCATAGGCTCGTAGTGCGAGAAAGCCCTCGTGAACATGCCGCGGCCCGAGGTCTTGGAGCGCAGGACGGTCGCGTACCGGTCCAGCTCGGCCAGCGGCACTTTCGCTTTGATGACCTGAAAATGCCCCTTGCTGTCCATGCCCATGATCTTGCCGCGGCGGCCGGAGAGGTCTCCCATGACGTCTCCCATGCAGTCCTCGGGAACCTTGATCTCGACGTTGTAGATCGGTTCGAGAAGAATGGGCTTGGCGTTCAGCATGCCCTGTTTGAACGCTTCGCGTCCGGCGATCTGGAAGGCGATATCCTTGGAATCCACCGGATGCTCCTTGCCGTCATAGACGGTCGCTTTCACGTCGATGACATGGCAGCCGGAAAGCGGGCCGGTCACGAGAACCTGACGCACGCCCTTCTCGACGGCCTGGATGAAGGGGCCCGAGATGTGACCGCCGGTGACTTCGTTCTCGAACACGAAACCGGTTCCGCGGGGAAGCGGCTCGATCCGCATCCAGACTTCGGCGAACTGGCCGGCGCCGCCGGTCTGCTTCTTGTGCCGGTATTTCTCGTCGGCCTTTCCGGTGATCGTCTCGCGATACGGGATGCGGGGTTTCTCCTCAAGCACCTCGACGCCGAACCGCTCCTTGAGCCGCCGCATGATCACGGCCAGGTGCAGTTCGCCCTGACCGGAGATGATGGTCTGATGGAGCTCGGGATCGATAAAAATCGTGAAACTCGGGTCTTCGACATTGAGCATATGGAGACCCGTGGAGAGCTTGTCCTCGTCTCCGCGTGCCTTGGGCACGATGGCCACGGCGATGACCGGTTCGGGAGCCTTCACGGGCTCGATGATGACGGGGTTTTTCTTGTCGCACAGGGTGTGCCCCGTATGCGTGTTTTTCAGCTTCACCAGGGCGCCGATGTCGCCCGTGGTGAGGGCGCCCATTTCCTTGCGGGTTTTGCCGTTCAGCGTGTAAATCTGGCCGATTTTCTCGGCATGTTTCTGTTTCGGGTTGAGGACCTCAACGCCCATCGCCAGGGAGCCGGAGTACACCCGGATCAGCGAGAGTTCGCCGACGTGGGCCTCGGCGACGGTCTTGAAAACGAAAGCGCAGAACGGTTCAGACGCCGAAACCTTCCGCGTGACGGCCTGTCCGGCATCGTTCGCGGCCTGGAATGTCTTGAAATCCGGGGGCGCCGGTGCGTATTCCTTCAGGAAATCCAGAAAAAGATCCGATCCGACGTTCTTCTCCGCTGAGCCGCAGAGAACCGGAATGAGACTGCGCTCCAGAATGCCCTTCCGGATGCCCTGGCGCAGTTGCTCTTCGGTCAGGGTGCCCTTGTCGAAAAACACCTCGATGAGCGTGTCATCCGCTTCGGCGGCCGCCTCGACAATCCGCGTGCGCATCGCTTCCGCCCGGGCCTGCAGGTCAGCCGGCAGGTCGGACACCGTGTTCTTTCCGCTTCCGCCGGCCTCGTAGGTGACGAGCTTCATGCGGAGCAGGTCCACGATGCGGTTGAAGCCCTCCCCCGAGTTCACCGGGAACTGGAAGGCGGTGACACCCTTGCCGACCCGCTCCTGAACCGACTGAAACGCCTTGTCGAAATCAGCGTGTTCGTTGTCCATCCGGTTGACGAAAAAACACCACGGCCTGCGGGTCTCTTCGGCGTATTCGGCGACCAGTTCGGTTCCGACCTCCATTCCGTTCACGGCGTTCAGCACCATCACCGCCAGATCCACAAAGGCGAGTGATCCTTTCGTGTCGCCGATGAAATCGGAGAACCCCGGCATGTCCAGGCAGTTGACCTTGACTTCTTTCCATTCTCCGTGAAGGAGCGTCGTGCTGATGGAAACCTTGCGTTCAATTTCATCGGGATGGTAATCCGACACCGTGGTTCCTTCCGCCACCTTTCCGAGGCGGTTGGTTTCTCCCAGGGTGAACAGCAGCGCCTCGGCGAACGTCGTCTTGCCCACACCGCCGTGTCCGACCAGGCCGATATTTCGGATGTTTTCCGGGATAACCTCTTTCACGAAAGGCCTCCTTTATTGGGACTGTTTTTTCATGACCGGAAAGCGCTCCGCGAACATCTGACGGACCTTGTCCCGGAGCACCCGGCCCGTGGGTCCTTTGGGCAGGGATGGTACGAAAAAAACGGATCGCGGGCACTTGTAGAGTGCGAGGCGCTCGCGGACGTACGCGATGATTTCAGACTCTTCGGGAGGCTCTCCGTTCCGTACGACGGCGCAGGCGTGGATTTCCTCTCCCTGGACGGGATCCGGCAGGCCGATGACCACGGCTTCGCGGATGCCGGGATGGGCGGTGATGATTTTCTCGACTTCCACGGGATACACGGAGAAGCCGCTTTTCACGATCACGTTCTTCTTGCGGGTCACGATGAAACCGAAGCCGCTTTCGTCCAGCAGGGCGAGATCGCCGGTCTTGAGCCACCCGTTCCGGAGAACCTCCCGTGTGGCCTCGGGACGGTTCAGATACCCCTTCATGACATTCGGCCCCTGCACGATGATTTCGCCGACCTGCCCGGGCCTGACCTCCCGGTCGTCCTCGTCCACAATCTTCATGTCGACGCCCGGCAGGGGAAGGCCGATCGATCCGGCTTTCCGTTCGCGGGCCAGGCTGTTGAACGACACCATGGGCGAAGCCTCGGTGAGGCCGTACCCTTCGAGAACCGGCGCACGCCATTTCTCTTCAAAGGCGTCGAGGGTCTCGGGACGGAGCGCGTCCCCGGTGCACAGGGCGCATTTCGGCGCCATCTCCGGGCTTTCGGGAAGGGCCGCGAGTTCCGCGAGCATGGCGGGGACGCCGACGAGATGCGTCAGGCGGTATTCTGAAACGGCCGGTGGAACGGCCGAAGGGTCGAATTTCGGAAGTAGTACGATCGAGGCGCCGGCGCGGATGAATGTGTTCATGACGAGCGTCTGGCCGGTGAGATGCGACAGCGGGAAACCGCCGATCACGCCGTCTGACGGCTGAAGTTTGAGAAAATCGAAGCAGGCCTGGGCGTTCGACATGAGGTTGGCGTGCGTCAGTTCCGCTCCCTTGACGTGCCCCGAAAGGCCGCCGGTATAGGCGATCAACGCCGTGTCGTCAGGGCCGACCTCGGCAGTGGCTTCGAGCGGTTCGTTTTTCTCCAGCAGCGAATTGATTCGGAGTTCGCCCGCCTGCGGCTGGTCTGTGAGCGCGAGCAGGTTCCGGCAACGGTCAAGCCCGTGAACAGCCTGATGCACATAGGACCGGAATCCTTCGAAATACAGGATCGCCTTCGCCTCCGAGTCTTCGAGCCGACGGTGTATTTCATCCGCCCGGAAGGATCCCGAAAGCGTGACCAGCGTGGCGCCGATCTTCAGGGACGCGTAGTAACCGATCGCGAAATGGGGTACGTTCGGGAGCATGAGCGCAATCCGGTCGCCGGCATCGAGACCGAGGCTTCTGAATCCGGAAGCCATCCGGTCCGCGGCATCCTTGAGAGCCGAGTACGTCAGCGTGTGGTTCCGGAAGATCACGGCCGGGTTTTCAGGATGCCGGACTGCGGATTGTTCAAGAAGGTGATACAGATTATTCAAGAAGGTTCTCCTGAATCTGTCATCGGATGAATTCCCCCGGCTCCCCCGGCCGGGACGCGGCCGCCCGTTTTCTCGGTCATCAGCCCGCAGGGCGTGGAAAGACGCCCGCGGTCAGATTCCCCCGGGATCAGACCCGGAAAGGGATTGAAAGCGGTCACCGGCAGGCGACCGCTTGATCGGCGTGATAGGAACTCCGCACCTGCGGCCCTGCGATAACCACCGGTATACCGGCGGCTTTTGCGACAGCCGCCATCCGGTCGAATCGCTCAGGCCGGATATACTCGGCCACCGGCAGACTGGACAGGTTCGGCCGAAGGTACTGTCCCATACACACCATGTCACACCCGGCATCGGCCAGTCTCCGGAGGGTCTCCCCGACTTCATTTTCGGTTTCCCCCAGGCCCAGCATCAGGCCGGATTTGATTCGCACGCCGGATCCCGCTTCCCGGGCGGACCGGAGCAGGCGGAGCGAGCGATTGAAATCAGCGCCGGGGCGCGCTTCCGGGTAGAGTCGGGGAACGGTTTCCACGTTGTGGGCCAGCACGTCCACGGCGGAGCCGAGCACATGCGTAAGGCTTCTCTCATTCCCGCCGAAATCCGGAACCAGGACCTCCACGGCCGTGCCGGCGCATTCACGACGCACCGCGGCGGTTACAGCCGCAAACGCGTCAGCGCCTCCGTCTGCAAGATCGTCCCGCGTCACGGAAGTGACGACGACATGCCGCAATCCGAGGATGCGGACCGCCGCGGCGACCCGCCCCGGTTCATCGGGATCCGGCGGAAGGGGAATGCCCTTGGAGACCCCGCAGAAACGACAGCGTCGCGTGCAACGGTCTCCGAGGATGAGGAATGTGGCGATCAATCGGTCGAAACATTCAGGCAGGTTGGGACAGCCGGCGGACTGGCAAACGGTGTGGAGATGCAGCTCCCGCATGAGCCGTTTGACGGCGCGCATCCGTTCGTTTTCCGAAGGCCTCCGCAGGAACCACGGAGGCAGTCGTTGAGGGCAAACCGGATGATCTCCGGCGCGAATTGTTTCCATATTCTTGTATTTTAAGAAATAATTTGCCTCAAATCAACAGAAAAGAACCGGGCCGGAACCATCCCTGTCTTTCCGCTCTCGGCTGAATACGGGTCAAATCATGACGCACACCGGTTCGGACCGGCTTTGTCTCCCATTCAGGGCGACGCCTGTGGATGGCTGGAAATCCTTTCATACAGGGTCTGAATCCAAGGCTCCCCGGATTCCGCATCGGGAAGATCCTGAACGCCCGCGATCAGGCTTTTCTGACGGAAGGCGAGAAATACGCCGTGATAAGCCGAATGAGCGGCCAACCCCTCCTGTCCCGGCAGACGCGCGGGGAAAAGCCGTCCTGTCATGGCATGGAAGGTCCGGAGTTCCTCAAAACCGCGTCTGGCTTGTGCCGTCGAATCGAAAATCACGACAAAACAAGTGACCTCTGACCCGTTCAGGCTGTACCGTGCTTCAAGCCCGCCGGGCAGAAAACCCTGATTGAGCATCTCGCGCCGGACATACCGGAGCGTATGGGAAACCTGCCGTTCCCCGGGGAGCAATTCGAGCAGCGCCGGTCTTTTCCGGGCACTCCGGATCCGCCTTTCCGTTTCACGGGCGACGATGAGCGCCGCCCTGCGGCATTTTTCGGAAAAATCACCCAGCTTCACGTCCACCAGAAAACGGCCCTTGTAGAATTTCATTCCGTAATCATGCACGAACCCCTCGTCACCGATGTCCTCAAACCGGTACTCGGGATGACGGAGATTCGAGTAAACGCCGAAGGCATTGAGCGGCGTTCCCATGTCGTATATATCGACGACGAAAAACGTGTCCGAGGGGCTTCCCCAGTAGTACAGGAGCGTGCCGAATTCCTGAATTCCATAACCGATATACAGGTCGGCTTCCCCGTTGATCGCCTCGTAAAGGTTTTGCGGTGTAAAATGCCTTGGCCGGCCGTCCCAGTTCCACCCTTTCTCGAAACCCGGCGACGGAAACAGCCTGTCGATCCCCTTTCTTCCGGAGCCGCAGGAGATGAATACCGCGACGGCCGCGGTCAGAAGGATACGGGTCGTGTGCTTCATGCAGGGTCCCTTCAGCGGATTGCACTGCGTGAACGGGCCAGCTGGCCCCGGCAGCGCAGAGCCCAGGCTTTCCGGATGGCGGCCTGCTTGTCGGTCAGACCATCGAGCCGGGACAGAGACTCAATCGAACGCTCCAGCGCCTCCGCCGCCCGCCTGATTTCGAGCCTCCCGGAAGTGCGAAGTCTGACGGCCCGCGCCGGCCTGCTCTTTTCAAAACGCAGGACAGCCGCTTCCAGACGGTTGCTCAATTTCATCGAACGGATCATCTCAAGTTGAAAGCCGCCCTGGGCATTCTCCGGAAACGCTTCCAGGAGCGCATCCGTTTCCTTGAGCTTGGACAGGGCTTCCTCGAACCTTGCCCGACCCAGATCCCGGGCCGCTGACGCGGTGCCGTTTTCGTATCTGGACAGGAGTGCGGCGAATCGGACGGCCGCATCCGTCCGGCGGGAATCGGGATCGCGGGTCAAGGATCCGTCACCGGAGGGTTGATCCGGAACGGTCTCTTCGGAACCAGTCGGTCGGACGCCGGAGGAATCGGCCGGCACATTCACGGCGATCAACTGCTTCACCTCATCCGGATTGACCTCGCCTTCGACCGTGCAGGTCAGTGTGCGGCCATGCTCCTGCTCATCAGTCATCCGTAGATTCCGGACGCATGCGGCCGCGACAGACCGTACGAGGTCCTTCTGCAGGACGCTGTTTTCCACATGGGACACGGATTCAATGATGAGATAGTACGATTCGACGGCATCACGGACCGCCAGCTCCTTGCAGGTTCGTCGCGCATCCACCAGGCTCTCACCGTCACCGTACGTGTAGGTGTACGTTCCGCGGATGAGTTCCAGATCGGACGCCGGAACAGCCGTCGAGTCGGACACCGTTCCGCGGACCGGGCCGAATGCGGCGGATACAGCCGCAGTCAGCGCCAGAATGATCGTGATCAGGAAACGCTTCATTGACGAGTCCTCTCTTTTTTCGAAAGGTTTCATTCTCCGTTCCGTATCCATGCCGCCGCCGACTCCGGCTCGATCCGAAAAACACTGCCCGCCCCGCCGCCTGCCTTCATTACCCTAAAAACAGGAATAGCTTGGTCCGGCTCCGCCGGATGGCGGGGAGATCCGGAAACCTCAGATGCCGCGTATCCATGCCGCCGCCGACTCCGGCTCGATCCGAAAAACACTGCCCGCCCCGCCGAAAAACCCGTGCTCCCGGATCAGATGAACGGACAACTGGGAAAAAAGGATTGTCTCTCCGGACCCCTTGCGAACCGCTTCGAGCGTGATTTTCGGCTGAAGCCGCCTCTCCCCGAACGGGCAGGGAACCAGTCCCCTCGCCCAATCCAGCCGGACAATCCAATCCCCGGCGTCCACGGGTCCCTCCAGCCCCTGCTTGGCCGCGTCGATCAGCGACTGAAGAATGTCCGCCACGGCCTCCGTCGACAGTCCGATCCGCTTCAGCGTTTCGCCGTCCTCACGGACGATCTCCCTCACCGCGCGCCGGTCCGTGCCGAGAAAACCGTCTCTCGAGATCTGGCCAGGCCGGAAAAACCGATCGGGGTCATCCGATTTCATATCCATCCCATGCGTCTCTTTCATCGGCCGGGAAACGTCGGATCAGGAAAAAGAATCAAAATAAACACGGTTTCCCGCCACTCCATGATCCCTGAGAACCATCCTGCAGGCCTGGATCATTCCGGGGCTTCCGCAAAGATAAGCCTCCAGGCCGTCCGTTCCGCCGCGGCTTTTGAGCCATTCCGAAAGGGGGACCGTGACAAGACCGGTCTCTCCTTCCCATTTGTCGCAGATTTCAGGCTGGGAGACGACCGGAATGAAGCGGAATCCGGGCAGTTTCTCCCGGAAAGCGTTCATTTCCTCGAGATAGTACAGATCGCGCCTGCAGACTGCGCCGAAGAAATACGTCACGTTCCTGCGGTCGCCCTTCGCAACCATGTCTCCCAGTATCGAGGCGAACGGAGCCATGCCCGATCCGCCGGCCACGAAAACAGCCTCCGGTTTCCCCTCGCGCAGGAAAAAATCACCAATGGGGCCGGCCAGGGTGACCCGTTCCCTGGTCTTGAGATGATCATGAACCCAGGTGGTGCAGATGCCGTTCGGCACACGCTTGATGATCAGGTCCAGGTTGCCCGGATCGTCCGGGATCGATGCGATGGAATAGGATCTCCAGACCGACTCCTCCATACCCGGATACGGTCGGGACTGGATCTGAACGTACTGGCCCGCCTTGAAATGTATTTCCTTCGGTTGAATGAGTCTCAGGCGGATTCTCTTGATGTCGTGCGTCAGACTGGTGAGTTCCGACACTTCCGCCGCAAAAGCCCGGTACTCCAGAAGCGCTTCTGAAATCTGGATTTCCAGGTCCCTGCGGACCGGAATCTGGCATGCAAGCCGGACGCCCGCGGACAGTTCTTCCGGTTTGATTCTCTGGATTTCCGAAGGCGTCGGGTTCTCCGGAGCTCCGGAACGGATGGTGCATCTGCAGAATCCGCAGATACCGCGGCCCCCGCAGGCCGACGGCAGAAAAATGCCTCCCGCCCGCAGCGCTTCAAGAAGTGAAACCCCGGAAGCGGACTGAAGTATCCGGACGCCGTTGACCCGGATCCGGAAGTCCGATCCGGACGCGGGTCCCTCCCGGTCCGCAGGGTTCGGATGCGGTGTCCCCTGATCATCCGGTCCGTTCATGTCCTGGGCTTCCCCCATCCTTCCCAGAATACCGTCTCCTCCGGGGGCAGTCTGGTGCGCGGCGCCTTTTCCTTGGCAAGGGCGGTTTCGTCCAGAATGTCTTCGCTCCCGGGATACCCCACGATGATCAGGGCGAAAATCCTGTGATCCGACGGGATGGCCAGCGCGGTTTTCGCTTTCTCCTCGTCGAATCCGGCGATGGGATGTCCGATGAGTCCCTCCGCAACGCACTGGAGAATTAAGCTTTCCATGGACAGGCCCAGGTCGAGGCCGGCGTAATCACGCCCCGTAATGCGGCATCCGAGATCGCTCCGGGTCACGGCGGCCGCGATCAGGGGCGCGTGGACCGCCCAGTAGTTCCCCGGATTCAGGCAGTCCCGAAGCGCGGCCAGCGACGAACCGCGGCACACGACATAACGCCAGGACTGGCGGTTCGCGCAGGACGGCGCCCATCGGGCGGCCTCCAGAATGGCCGAGATCTTCTCGTCCTCCACCGGACGCCGGGGATCAAAGGCCCGTGCGCTGCGGCGTGCGGAGATCAGGCGATGAACGGGGATTTCGGGCATCGAAGATTTTCCTGTGATGTTAAAAAAGATATCAGATCAACGATTATCGATCGCAGATCATGAGTGTCCGGTTAAAATAAAACGGATGGTCTGGATAGTACGATTTCTATTAATTTTACAGTACACAGAATAAAGATACGACTCAAAACCAGAAATGGTGGATATTGACGTTAAAAATAGACGATTGTCTTCGCGAGGGACTCCGCCTTGCGGAGTCCCGACGCGATCTCTATCATAAACAGGGATTGCCACGCCCCGTGGAGCCTGCCCCCGACTTGATCCGGGGCGGGGCTCGCAATGACACACTTGCGTGCACGAAAATTTTTGTATTTTAACCGGACACTGGTGATCGCAGATCAATGATTGGAAAACCATAGAAGCGAATTCCGTTTTCGATCTGCAGTCTAAGCTCTGAAATCGTCAATTTGAGATCCTTATTAACCGACGGTTCGGGAAGAATCAAATAAATAGTGTTTTGGAGGCGCCGAGCGTCTCGTGGACGTACAGCCCCACTGCGCCGAATTCGTCGATCAGGCTCTCGTCGAGGTCCTGTTTCATGATGCCCATGATTTCCATGGTCATTTCACAGGCAATGACTCGGCCGCCGATGGCTCGGAAATCGGCGAGAAGCCGTCCGGGTGACGCCACGCCTGCTTTGCGCATTTTTCTGCGCATCATCCAGGCGCCTATGCCGAAAAAGTTCATGCGGGAAAGGGGGGCGGCGCAAAGTCGTCCGCGCACCAGACGCTGGAGGGCCCAGAAGGTGAAGTACAGCGTGACTTCGGCGCCCATCGCCAGGAATCCATTGCCGATGATCAGTGCGCTCATGAAACGATCGAGATCGCCGCTGTGAACGACAATGGTGACTTTTTCCATGATTCTCCCCGCCGCCGGCCGTGGGACCGAACCGCCGGTTCATTTCCGG
>JAFGAX010000160.1 GCA_016933415.1 bacterium | reverse complement strand
TGATCCTCTCCGCAAGCTCCAGCGGCACGGACGCCTTCCCGAACTCCGGGATGGACGTACCCACGTCCAGAGAACCGGTCAGTCCGCAGTCCAGCATCCGATCGCCAGAAAGCAGACCGGCCACGGTCTGCCCCATCTGCAGAAAATTCAAAGACACCGGGATCCGGACGGTCTGCTTTCCTTTGGCAGAAATGGATGCGGTTTCCGATGCGGTTCCCGCGGCCCAGGAAAGCCCGTTCACCTTGAAGTCATACGCCAGTTTCTGAAGGCCGAACGAGAAAACATTCGGGTTGGACACATTCAGGCTGAGTTCCAGGTCCGCGCCGGTCAATCCCGTTTTCTTCACCTTCAGAGACTGAATTTTTACGGAAGGCGGTTTGACCGCGGGAAGACGGCTCGAGAAAGAGGCCGGCACGCGGACGGGTCCGAGTACGGGCACGTTGAACGACAGTCCGCAGTCGATCCGGTACTGGACGCTGTCCCTCGATTTCATCGCGGAGACCGCCTGGTAGAGATCGCGGAAATTCAGGGTGAACGGGATGCGCACGACGCTCTTCGCGCCCGCGGCGACGGCCTGTTTCGATGCCTGATTCCCCTTGAACAGAGAGTGGCTCTCGACCTGGAGATCGTAGTCGAATCCGGACAGCGGAATGGACACCGGGTTCGGGTTGCTCACCCCCACGTCCAGCACGAGATCCGCGGCTTCGAACGAAAGGCCGGACAGGCGGACGCCCTCCACTGAAAGCGCGGGAGCCTGCAGCGCGGCCATCTGCTGAAGTGTCGCGCAGGAGCAGGCGAAAAGCGCGGCGAAAATCAGAGCCGTTCCGGCCGGTCGAAAGCGCCGGGACGGCCGGTTATTGTTTTTTCCGCAGGCACCGGTCATTTCGACGGCTTCCGCGACGGATCGGATTCCATGTCCCGTTTCAGGGGCAAAACGCCGGCCATTTCGCCGATGACGTTCACCAGCTCCGTGCCGGACGGGACAACGATTTTGGCGTTGGACTGGAGCGATTTTTCAACGGTTTCAAGGCGGCGGAGCAGTTGGGCGTTCCCTATGAAATACTTGTTGGCCGCCTCATTGACGAGCCGGATGGCCTCGGCTTCGCCTTCGGCCTGAAGGATGCGGGCCTGCCGGATGCCTTCCGCCTGCTTGATGGAGGCCCGCTTCTGGCCGTCGGCCACGGTTTCGGCGGCCGTGGCATAATCGACGGCCGCGATC
>JAFGAX010000159.1 GCA_016933415.1 bacterium | reverse complement strand
TAGGGCACGGGAGTTTCCGTGGCAATGGTCGCGGACACGGGAACGGCCAATTGCGCGCCGAGCGGCGTGGGCCGGGTATTGCCCGTGTACCGCCAGACTCCGCCCGTGATCGTGCCTGCGCGCCTCAGGGCCACGCGCACGGAATCGAGTTTTGCGCCGGGCACCGCGTCAAAGGTCACGCAGACCGTGTCGCGGATGGAGAGCTGAAGGTAGCCCACCGGTTCGGTTTCGTCCCATTTCAGCTCCGCGGCGCCAGTTGCGGAACCGGTTGTGGTGAAGGACACCCGGGCCTGCCGGTTCAGATCCGTGTTCATGCAGATGAAGGTTCTCTGATCCGCCCCCGGATCGAGATCAGGTTCGGCATATAAAACGCCCGGGGTGATGTCGAACACACGGGGCCCCGCCTCTCCTGTTTCGACCGCCTTGATCAGGAGGTTGGGTTCGTCGGTTTCGAAACGAATGCGGAAACCCGGACCGGCCGGAAAGCGGAGGTACACGGCCGCCAGGGGTTCAACGGTCTGGCCGTCCGACACCTCTGAAAACGGATACACGGCCGGAACGGGTTTCATGAGCCCCGCATCCGCGTATCCGTACCGGGAGTCGAAGGAGCGGTCGTTCAGGATGTTGGCCACGAGCCAGTCCCGGAAAAGCGCGATGAAATCCCGGCCGAGGGAGACCGCGGTCAGGCCCGCGTTGATTCCGGCGATGCCTGTTTTGGCGCTGCCGACCATGGGACGGAACACGCCTGTCCCGGCCTGCTCGCCGACATAGGCCATGAAACGCGCGGCGCGCGCATAATCCCCGTGCACGCCTTCCTCTCCGTACCGCCAGCCCAACAGGGAACAGTTCGTTTCATGGATGTAATGATCCTGGTCGTAGATGGGGTAACCGCATAGAATTTCGGCCTCGAGGGAACAGGCCTCCTTGACGAAAGTGATCTCCTCCGAGTCCTGGTGCCAGTGGATCATGTGCTGGAACTCGTGCGCCGTGATACTCATGGATTCCCGGATGTCCTCGTCGGAAGACAGATTCACCGGATCGGCGTCCAGATAGATCATCTCCGCCCGGTTGCTGGACGAAATATCGTACTCGTTGGTGGAATCGAAATACCCCCCGACGTACCCGCCGGTTGTCTTGAAATCATCCTGGATGTCCAGGATCAGGATGATGATTCGAGGGTCGCCGTCCACGTTCGGAACGGATCCGAAGATGTCGATGTCCATCCGGTAAATGCCCCGGGTCGGATCGGCCGGTGTCCGCAGATCGAAGACGTTCCGGATCGAATCCACGGATGCCTGCGTGACCCGGGTTCCCCAGATGGCGTTCTCCACGAAGATGTAGCAGTTATCGCCCACGGCGCGGCAGGTGGAGGGCACGACGTAATCCTTTTCGGTGATGAAGTCGTACGCATACCATCCCCGCGTGGACCCCACGGAGAAGGACCAGCTGGTTTTGCGCAACGGAGTGATGATTTTCCATTCCGGATGCAGGCGCAGTCCCTCGCGGAGCGCGCGTTCCCGCTCCCGCAGCATGACGGACGCGGGGATGCGCCGGATCCGCCGGCCCGTTTCCCGTTCGACGGGGATTTCGCGGTTCATCGCTTCGGACGGCAGTCCGGCTGGAACCGAGGAAAGGATGAGGATCGGCAGAAGGATACGGATGAGCAAGTGTCTGTTTCGCATGCAGGCTCCTTGATCCGCCGGAATCCGGCGGGCGGTCAGGGTTGGGTGGGTGAACCGTCCAGGCGGCGGACGGGCGGTCATTCCCGCAAAGCGGGTTGTGGGAAGCTTCAGTCCTTCGTGGCGGTCACCGGGCTGCGCCGGCATCTTTCTGCGGCCTGGACGGATTCCCGTCTTCGGGCCGTCCGGGATTGTCCAGTGTGAAAAAGAAGACGGCGCCCGCATCGGGTTTTCCCTCGACCCAGATGCGGCCGTTGTGCCGGCGTATGATCCGGGCGACCGTGGACAGCCCGATGCCGGTTCCTTCGAACTCCGCCTGCAGGCGCTGGAACGGCTTGAACAGTTTGTCCGCGTATTTCATGTCCAGGCCGATGCCGTTGTCCCGGACAAAAAACACGCGTCCGGCATCCGCGGGATGGACGCCGAATTCGATGCGTGCGTCGGCGCGTTTCGACGTGAACTTCCAGGCGTTGCCGAGCAGATTGCGGAGCATCACTTTCAGCAGATCCGGGTCCCCGTGCACGATGGCGTCCCGGGCGATGACAAACTCGGCTTTCCGGGACGGGTCTGACTGCCGCAGTTCCTCCGCGATCGTTTCCGCCAGACGACCGATGTCAATATCCTTGAAATTCATTTCACTGCGCGCCAGACGGGACAATTTCAGCAGGTCGTCGATCAGCCGGCCCAGCTGCTGGCTCCCTCTTCGGATGCGGCGGAGGTAATCCACGCCCCGGTCATCGAGTTTGGTCCCGTATTCTTCGAGAACCGCCTGGCTGAACCCGTCCATGGCGCGCAGAGGCGACCGCAGGTCGTGCGAGACCGAATAGGTGAAAGCCTCGAGCTCGCGGTTGGCATCCTCGAGCTGCCGGGTTCTTTCCCGGACATGTGACTCCAGTTCGCGGTTCCGCGCCCTGATTTTTCCGGTTCGGTTGACGTAACCGGCGACCATCAGGCCGAGGCCGGCCATCGACATCAAAAGGATGAACCAGGCGGTTTTCCAGAAAGGCGGCCGGACCCGGATTTTCAGGGAGACCGCTTTCTCGTTCCAGACACCGTCGTTATTGGAGCCCTTGACCTCGAAAACGTAATCGCCCGGGGGCAGGCGCGTGTAAGTCACGAAGCGCCTCGAGCTGGCCGGGCTCCACTCATTCTCGATGCCCGCCAGCCGCACCCGGTACGCGTTCCGGTCCGGCGCGGAGAAGGACAGGGCGGCGTAGAAGATCGATAAATCGTTCTGCCGGTGCGACAGAGAGATCTCGCCGGCTTCAGTGATGGACTGCTTCAGGATCACGCGGCCGTCGACCGGCTCCCCGACCGGAACGGACCGGTTGAAGAGCTGGAAGTCGGTCAGCACGACCGGCGGGATGAATCCGTTGAGTTTCACCCGGCCCGGGAAAAACACATTCAATCCGTTGATGCCGCCGAAGAACATCTCTCCCGTGGCGGCCGACGCGCAGGCGTTCACGCTGAACTCGTCACCCTGCAGTCCGTCGTTGGCGCTGAAATTGACGAATGTGTCCTTGCGCGGATCGAAGCGTGACAGTCCCTTGGTGGTGCCGATCCAGAGATAGCCTTCCGGGTCACCGGCGATGGACTGTACGGCGTCCGAGGCCAGGCCGTCCTTCCGGCCGTAACGGCGCCATTGTCCGACCGCGGGATCGAACCGGTTGAGGCCGCCCGGCGTTCCCAGCCAGAGGATCCCGGCGGCGTCCTCGTGGATGCTGAGGACTTTATTGTCGCTGATGCTGTTGGGATTTCCCGGAATTTTCAGGTAATGGGCAAACCGCCCGGACGCGGGGTCGAACCGGTTCAGTCCGCCGGCGTCGGTCCCGATCCAGATCCGGCCGGCCCTGTCTTCCCTGATGCACCAGACGATGTTGTCATTGAACGCGTTCGAGTCCGCGGGATTCGTCCGGTACCGGATGAAGCGTCCGGTCAGACGGTCCAGACGGTTCAGTCCGCCGTAGTACGATCCGACCCACAGGTTGCCCCGGTTGTCCTCGCAGAGGCTGAAGATGTTGTCGTAATCCAGGGTGTTGGGATTGCCCGGTTCGCAGTAGAAGCGCTTGAATTTTCCGGTTCTCCTGTCCAGACGGTTCAGCCCGACGTCCGTTCCGATCCACAGATGACCGTCGCGATCCTTTTCGATGCAGCGGATTACGTCGTTGCTGATGCTCTCGGGATCATAGGGGTCGTTCCGGTAACAGACCTGCTTTCCGGTACTACGGTCCAGGCGGCAGAGCCCGCCTCCCCAGGTGCCGATCCAGAGTATGCGGCCGCGGTCGTCCGGATCGGTGTACAGCGCGTTCACGGCGTTCCGGTATCGTCCGCCCGCAACGCCGGAACCGCTCCGGTGGTATTCGAACTGGTTTTTCCTGCGGT
This sequence comes from bacterium, assembly GCA_016933415.1. GTDB lineage: Bacteria > Zhuqueibacterota > QNDG01 > QNDG01 > DTFT01 > JAFGAX01. The sequence goes on along the minus strand of JAFGAX010000159.1, from coordinate 3,685 downwards.
CGTACTTGGAGACACCCCCGAAATCGGTTCCGACCCAGAGAATGCCGGACGCGTCCTCCGCGATGCACCAGACGGCGTCGCTGCTGAGGCTGATCGGATCATCCGGATTCGATCGGAAATGGGTGAATCCGTCGGTTTCCCGGTCGTACCGTTCGAGGCCCCCGCCGTAGGTGCCGATCCACAGGGCCCCGCTCCGGTCCTCGTAAATGGCGCGCACCGTATTGTACTGCAGGCTTTTCGGATTCCGGGGATCGGCCATGTACCGCTTGAATTTGCCGGTTTTCCGATCCAGCCGGTTGAGGCCCTTGTCCCACGTGCCGATCCAGAAACCCCCGCTCCGGTCCTCCCCGAAGGAGATCACGTGATTCCCGCTGATGCTGTTTGGATCGCCCGGCACGTTCCGGTAATGACGGAAGCGGCCCGTTCTCCGGTCGAGAAGGTCGAGGCCGGCGTCCGTGCCGATCCAGAGGTTTCCCTGCCGGTCCTCATAGATTTCCCTGACCTTGTCATTGCACAGGCTGTTCGTATCGGCAGGATCATGGTGGTACCGGACGAAACGGTCCGACTTCGGGTCATACCGGTTCAGGCCGTTGTCCGTCGCCACCCAGAGCGTTCCCTGGCCGTCCTCGAAAACGTTCCGGACCCGGTTGTGGCTGAGGCTGGCGGAATCGCCGGGATCATGAATATAGTGGATAAAACGATCGGCCTGCCGGTCGTACCGGTCCAGCCCTCCGTCGGTCGCGACCCAGAGCGAGCCGGAGCGGTCTTCCTTCAAATCCTTGATGACGTTCTGGATGAGGCTGTGCGGGTCGTCCGGGTTGTGGCGGTATATCCTGAATTCGTATCCGTCGTACCGGTTGATGCCTTCGTACGTACCGAACCAGAGAAAACCCTTCCGGTCCTGGCAGATCGATGTGACCGAACTCTGGGAGAGGCCCTGCTCGATGGAGAGTTTCTCGAACCGGACGGTTTCAGTCCGAGCCGACAGGCTTGCGTTGGTCAACCAGAGAGAACTGATGAGGAGGAAGAAAACGGATTTCCTTCGCGCTGTCATGGCCGGTGTCTTTCGGCTTTTGGTTGAAGATCTGCAGCCGCAACTCCTCCCAGCCTAAACTTACGAAAATAAAGGACAAAATGCAACTTTCCCCGAATCTCCCTCGCCCTGCGGCGGGAACGGGCCCGAAATAGAAAACCCCGGTCTGCATGAGCCGGGGTTTTCTCGGGTGATGAACTGCGCCGCCTACTGGATCCGCCGCGAGCGGACCCCGAAATCGACATTGTCCTTGATCCATTCGAACAGGCGAGTCTGGTCCTCGAAGGGGACACCGGGTTGCATCAAGGTGGAGTCCTTCCAGGCCGTCATCACCTGGGCGTCCTGGGTCCAGATTTTCACGCGTTGACGCTTCACCCGCGTCTGCCAGGACTTTCCGGTCACCGGATCCGTATACAGGAGCCGGATGGTCACGCTCCGCGCCAGGCGCTCGAGTGGCTGGAGGTCGATGGAGCGGATGTCTGTTTTTTCCCCGGAATGGACATCGACCATGCCGTCGCTGATCATCACGATGGAGATCGGCCGCATCAGAAGATTCTTGTTTTTCACGGTCAGGGCGACCTGTTCGAAGAAGGCATTGTGATCCGTGAAAGGATTCAGCGAGTCTTTCGGAAAAATCTCCCGGAGCTTGGCCGAGATTTCATCGATGGACTTGTTTTCGAATGTCTGGATCGGATAAAATGTCTTGGGTTCACCGGCCCTGGCTCCCCCGATGGAGCCGACGAAAAGCACGTTCGGTTTCTCGAGTCCCCCCGACGCCGTCAGGTGGGCATACAGGTAGTGGGCCAGAAAATCGATCGAATCGTCGAAGTATGGACCCTTCACGAATGATCCGCTGATATCCATGCCCACAAAGAGCGAAAGCCGGGCTTTTTGCGTCTTGTCATCGAGGCCCTGACACGCGGCCATCATCACCGCGGACAGAAGGACGGCGGCTCCGATTCCGCGGAATCCCTTTTTCATGGCGTTTCTCCTCATGTCCGTTCTGTTCCTGGGTTCTTCACGCGCTTCAGGCGGGTCCGGCGGATGCCGGGCCTTTGGGGGTCGCCCCCTTCCGGGGCCGCTTCCTGGGCTTTTCCTGATGTTCCTTCGATACGGCCTGGATCAGGGTGTGGGGCGCCTGAAGATCGGACAGCTTTTTCAGCGGCAGTTCGAACATGTGCTTCGAGGTAAACAGCAGGATGATGAAGTTCACGGTGGCGGCCACAACCTGCAAGGGCGGGAGAAGGAACGCGTTCAGGAAATCGCCGCCCTTCTGCTCCATCCATCGGGACTCCTTTTTGAGCTGGTTCATCAGGCCGGAAGTGGCGCTCAGATATTCCGTTTTGCGGGGTTCCGCGGACGGTCCGTATTTGATTTTTTCCGCGCGGATGATGCTCAGTATGAAGGGTGTGCCTTTCGACGCGAACAGGAACCATGTCAGGGCGCGGATGCCGAACCAGACGCCGAAGGCCACGAGAATGATCACAATGGGGCCGGGATTGAAGTTCTCGGAATACTGGGCGAACCAGGGAACCAGGGCGTCCACGAATTCCCGGTAAAGGAACATCACTTCGACGAGGATCACGAAAACCTCGACAAACGCCATGCCGATAATGGCCATGACCTTTTTCTTCTGCGCAGTCTCAAAGAGGCTCTGCAGCATGGCGTAGCTGGCCAGCACGATGGAGAAGAGAAAGATGAAGAGCGGAATCTGAATGGAGAGTTCGGAGATGTTGCGCGCGGTGGCCACGTACAGAACGTCGGTAACGAGCGGGGTGGTCACGAATGTGAAAATCAGCGCCTCGACGAGGCACCACAGCATGGTCAGCGTCAGCGCGATCCAGGGAACCGAGGCGTCCATGATGCCGCGGACGGCTGTTCCGATCACCTTGAACGGGAAGAAGAGTATGTCCACGACGATGGACCACAGCGTGGACAACAGAACCCGGAAGAGCCCGAACAGGACCAGGACCAGCTCAAAGAGGAACCGGAAAATGCCGGCCCAGAACAGGAGGAACGATTTGAACAGATCCCACCACGTGATGATCAGCGAAACCAGGAATGGCGCGCGGCTCGGGCGGAAGATGACGGTGAAAAGAGCGGCGATGGTGATCCAGCAGGCTGCGACGAACGCCAGCAGGGGCAGAATGAGAAACAGCCGTTTCAGGAGAGAGATCCAGAGCGGATCCTCTCCTCCCCAGACAAACAGGAGGGCGGGACCCTGAAAGAGAAGCGGGAAGAGGATGATGGAAATCAGGGTTTGCCAGATCGAATTGTTATCATTCATCTTGGAACCTCCTTTTGTTTTCGGGACAAAATGGAGATTTCGCGGCGGTTCAAAAATATACCTCTGCGCGGCCGCATTGTCAAGGCGAAAAACTGTCGGATGAACGGCGTTGGTTGATCAGGCTTCAGGCGATCGAACGTCTGAAGGACCGATCGGCGTGAACGCAGGCATGAAACCGCGGCCCCTTCCGGCCGTATCCATTGAAAAGGAGGTTTGACATGTCCGAAGTCGAGAGGCAGTTGAGCGAACGGTTTGTCTGTTCGAAATGCAAAAAGCAGGGGGGAAACGTTCAGAAACTGGCCATGTCCGGCACGGGCATTTCCAGGCTGTTCGAGGTTCAGCCCTACCGGTACGCCTTCGTTTCC
>JAFGAX010000158.1 GCA_016933415.1 bacterium | reverse complement strand
CGGCCCCGACCAGACGGGTGTCGGCCCGCACCGCTTCGCCCTCCGTTCCCGGCTCGCCGATGCCCCGGTCAGACCGCGTCCCTCCGGACGCGGCGGAAGCGTTCAGAAGAAAAACCCATTCTCCCGCGTCGAACGATGAGCGCGTAAAGACCGTGAACAGGTTGACGCCGTCTTTCGCGCCTTCCCGGAACGAACCGGACGGATCCTGAAATCCGGAGCGGCCGAAACTCGCTTCGTTCTCTCCGGTCAGGGCTTCCGCGCCGATCATCCAGTACACGGATGCGGGGAGCACGCAGGTCAGTTGAACCCCCTTCTCGTTCAGTCCCTCAGGCCCCAGAAACGCCCGGTGAACAAGCGGCGCGCCGGAGAAATCCCAGCAATGCTCATGCTGCTCATTGATGCGGGAGAAGGCGCTCAAGAATTTGCCGGCCTTGACCTGAGTTCCCAGCGGCAGTTTCCGCGTCGTGAAATAGCCCTCCTCGATTTCAAACCCCTCTTCGGAGAGATGGAAGACTCCGGCCAGGTTGAAATAGGGGTCCGCGACGGACGAGACCATCAGTTCCCCATAATTGAGGTTGAAACCCCGGGCCGCAAAAGCGCCTCCGTGGGCATGCCTCTCCCCCGACGCCTCAGCCGGAGAAAGGACAAGACCGGGCACTGTCAGACTTTCAAACTGATGATCGGACCGGTTCCGCATCACACCCGAGAAATCCAGGATAAAGGATATGTCCGGAACAAAGGATTGCTGGGAGAAGGGATTCCCGGTGCGTGAATCCGATCCCGACTGTCCGGCCGAAAAAGCGGCCGGCATCCAGCACAACAGAAATAATATCCCACGGTTCAAGCGTTTTCGCATGTTGGACTCCCCATCGATTGAGAAGGAAGAAGATACTGTCCATCGACCTGCCCGAATCCGAAAGGGCCGCGCTCAAACGGCGGCGGGAAACTTCCGAGCGCGCGGCGAACCGTTCGAAAAGGGACAGAACGACGGCCGTCCGATCCCGGGAATCCGTATCCGGAAGGACAAGCCGGTTCAGAAAACAGGTCAATGGAAAGCGGGAAAAATCAGAAAGCCAATGCGGGAGGACCTCTCAGATATGCGGTATCGAAACTGCGGAAATTGTACGGGGATTGCGGATGGATCAAACCGGCCGGACGACTGCGGGACAGCAGAACCGTTACAGCGGCAAAGCAGACGAGAAAAACAGAGACAGCCCTGACAAGCAGGCCCAGCAGGAGTGCTTCATTGTCCGGGTGATGATGATTCGGCATGGAACGGGATTGGGACCCGTTCCGCTCGAATGGATGGGCGTGGAATACGGTTCCGCTCCCGCTGACCACATGGCAGTGACCGAAATAGAGAACGTTGAACTGAAGCCATGCCCAGGGAATGAGAACGCACGACAAACCCAGGGAAATTTTCAGCCGTTTCCGGTTCATAATCCCCGATCGACAGTCAGGATGCTAAATATATCCAATTGACGTGTTTCTGTCAATCGATTTTTTTTAAGAAAGTAGGGCGCCTTCCCAAAGAAGGTGACTATTATTCTCTTCAAAGAATTCGACCCCGGGGTCGGAACTTGATCTCACCCGAATTGGAACCGCATGCCCGCGCGGCAGGTCCGGACGCGGCCCACGAAGGCCTCCGTCAGCCTCCGGACCGCGTTTTCGCCCGTGCAATGACAGGGCACCATCAGGTCCGGCGGTTCAGACATGAGCGCCTCGACTGTGCGGTCCAGCCTGTCCCGCGACGCTTCCTGCAGGTGAAATCCGCCGATGACCGCGTGTATTTTCCGGGTGCCGCTGACCTGCCGGCAGCGGTTCAGTGTGTTGATCAAACCGGCATGCGAGCATCCCGCGCAGATCACGAGACCGTATTGTGTGGAAAACCACAGTGCCCCGTCGTCTTCGAGCGGATCCGGCCTGCGGCCGTCCGGATCCAGGTAGAACGGGCCGCCCGTGTCCTCCCGCGCCGTGTCCCGCGGAACGGCGCCGGTCGTGCCGATGCCCGGTCCGATAAGGGCCGGTTCCGCGGAAACGTGCAGACGGTTCTTCGGAAGCGCTTCCAGCGACAGCCGGCTGTCTTCCGGCATATGAACCGGTTTCGCCGTTCCATTGCGGATGCTGTAGCGTCGAAGAAAAACGCCGGGGTGGCAGAATACCTGAACCGCGGGACCGGCCTCAAGCGCGACCGGCACACCGCCGGTATGGTCATAATGGCCGTGGCTCAGGACCAGATAATCCGCTGTGGACAGGTCCACATCCAGCACGCGGGCGTTTTGCGCCAACACGCCGCCCTGACCCGTGTCGAACAAAATGCGCCGGTTCCCGGCTTCGATCCAGAGGGACAGGCCGTGTTCCGGACGCAGGCCCTCTTCAGCCGTGTCATTCACCAGCACGGTGATGTGTATGGACGGGATTGTCATTCCATCTTCCGTTTCGGGTGAACCGGACGGCGCCTTCGGACCCGCCGGGCAGGCTTTTCAATGGTCGCAGACATTTTCCCCCGGCTGAAGCGTGCCCGCGAGATAATCGGCCGCCAGCTTCTCCGGCGCTTCCGACGGCACGCCGACGATCACGCGTATGCCCTGCTCCTCGAACAGCGCCTTGGCGCGCATGCCCATGCCGCCTGCGAGCACGACCGTGGCGCCCTTGCGTGCGAGCCACGGCGGCAGAAGGCCCGGCTGATGAGGCGGCGCATCAACGTCCTCGCGACTGAGAATGGCATGGGTCGCGGGATCCGTGTCCAGAAGGGCGAACTGGGCGCAATGCCCGAAATGCTGGGCGAGTTTTCCCTCAGCGATGGGAATGGCGATTTTCATGGTCGATCTCCTGTTGTGTGTCGGTTCAATCCGCGCGGTTTCCGGAATCCGGGCCGTCCAGTTCGAGGATCGGACGGATGATCTCCCGCATGATCCGGGCCGTCGGAGTCGATGCGTCGTGATGGATGAACACTTTACCCTCGTCGCAGGCCCGGCCGACCGCCGGATCAAAAGGCAAAGATCCGAGGAACGGCACGCCCATGTCCTCGGATATCCGCCGGCCGCCGCCGGAACCGAGGATGGGCGTCACCTCGCCGCATTTCGGGCACGCGAATCCGCTCATATTCTCCACCACGCCGAGCACCGGCAGGTCGAGCCTGCGGCAGAACGTGATGGATTTCCGCACGTCCACGGCCGCCACTTTCTGGGGCGTGGTCACCACCACGGCCCCGTCGAGCGAACCGATGAGCTGGACGACGGAAAGCGGCTCGTCCCCGGTGCCGGGCGGGGAGTCGATGATCAGAAAGTCGAGATCGCCCCATTCCACGTCCGCGAGGAACTGCCGGATCACGCCCATTTTCAGGGGACCGCGCCAGATCACGGCTTCGTCCGGGTCACCCAGCAGAAAGCCGGCGGATACGACCTTCAAACCGCCGACCTCCACGGGCACGATTCCGTCCGCGTCTCCGGCCAGCGTCTGTCCTTCGAGCCCCAGCAGGGTCGGCACGCTCGGACCGTGAATGTCGACGTCGAGCAGGCCCGTGCGCTTGCCCGACAGGGAGAGCGCTGCGGCCAGGTTGACGGCCACGGTGCTCTTGCCCACTCCGCCCTTTCCGGACAGCACGACCACTTTGTGTCGGATGCGGCAGAGCCGCGACAGGAGCTTCTGGCGATCGCGGAATTCCTGCTCGCTCTCCGTTTTTCCGCGCTGGTTTGCGGCACAGTCGGTCTTCTTGCAGGCGTCACAGGAGGATGCGTTCACGTCATTCCTTTCCGGGTTCGGTGATGGATTTTGAGTGATAGTCTTCGCACGCGGCCCGGAGCACGTTCGAAGCCAGCAGGGCGCAGTGTTCCGTAGCCTCGGGCAGGCCGCCGAGCGCCCGTAGAATGTCCGCCTGAGTGACGGCGGACGCGTCCGCGACGGACCTGCCCTGCGCCAGGCACGTCGCCATGCTGCCGCACGCCAGGGAGGATCCGCACCCGTCCGTCGTGAAGGCGATCTGATCCACCCGGCCGTTCCGGACGGTCAGCCAGAATTCCATGGTGTCCCCGCAGGGTCCGGTGATCCGGGCGTGTCCGTCCGCGGCCTCCAGCGGGCCGAGGTTGCGCGGGTTGTACGCGTGATCCAGAACGATGTGCGAAACCAGGGACGCTTCCCGCTCCTGCATGTATCCCCTCTTTCAACAGCCCGTATGGTCCGGAAGACCGGCGGGCTTCAGGATGTTTTTCCACAATGCGGTCATGTTCTCTCCGGCCACGGATCGGGTTTCCACGGCCGAAAGGGACCGCATCCGCGCGCCGGTCACCTCGGCGGCAGGACCCGGTGAAATTCCTCGGCGTCCACGTCGCGGTCCGCGATCACCGGCCGGCGCGCGATCGCGGCGAAAGCGGCCGTGCTGCCGGTCTCGGCGCTTCCGCCCTTTCCGCTGAAGACCACGATTTCCGTCACATCAGCCTTGCAGCCATCCTTCCGGGCCGTTGTGCGACGCGTTCAGATGATCCGCCACGGCGCGGAATACGGCTTCGACCGTCGGGCTTTCCGGCAGAACCGCGCGAATTTTCTCCAGAAAGCCTCTTTCCCTCAGGCGTTCAGCGGTAACCGTGAAATGAATGTCGTACACCCAGCCGACCTGAAGCAGTTTGAAATCGTTCAGGTTGCGGATGTGATCGGACCGGACGATGCGCTTTTCCATCAGGTCCCGAACCACGGCCTCCGACACCCCGGGTGTATCCGGAAGGTCCAGTTCGATGGTGGTGTCGGCAGGCCCTTCCGTGCGTCCGTAGTAATCGGTGACGACTTTCCAGATGTCCAGCTTGTCCGCGTCCCTGAGCATCAGACAGAACATCCTCCCCAGGCTGTCCAGATCCTCGGGCAGAAAAGCCATATTGTGGCACGCCACCGCGCGCCGGACTTCGGCCGCGGTCCCGGGGTCGAGTTGAGCCAGAACATTCTGCCGGTCCAGAATCCGCGCGCCCAGTTCGGCGTGGTTCACGGATTTCCGGTCCGCGAAGGTGCGGTGAACGGCATACTGCTCGAACCGGCCGATGTCGTGCAACAGCGCGATGGTCTCGGCGAAACGAATTTGCGGACCGTCCAGGTTCAGGGATTCCCCGATCCCGACGATTTCTTCGCACACCCGCAGGCTGTGATCCCTTTTCAGGACCATCGGACCGGCATCCGGCCCGCCGCCGTCCGTGAACGTTCGGATGTACCGGTCGAACCAGTCGCGGATGGCGTCCCGTTCCAGCGGTCCGACGGCCGTCCGCTTTTCCGACAGGCGCGGCCGAGGCGCGGCCGGAGCGCCTCCGCCGGAAAGCCGGCGGCCCGTTTCTTTCACGCGATCGGTTCCCGTTCCCGCTTCATTCCGGACGCATCCCCTCATTCGTACCGCTTCATGGTTTCACGGTCCTCTTCGATCAGTTTCGCCGCCAAATCCCCGATGCCCGTCTTGACCCATGACTTGAGCCGGATGTGCGTTTCCAGGTAATGCAGGGGAATGGGATGGGTGCCGATGACGACCGGTACTCCGTGGCGGCTTTCGATGAATTCCTTGAAATAACGGATGCGGGGGCATGGCGGGTAGCCCACGACCAGGCCCGTGGCCAGATGAATCGCCTCCGCGCCGTTCCGGATCATTTCCGCCGGCACGGCCTCGACGTTGCCTCCGGGACATCCGCCGCACGAGGAATATCCGACGATTTCCAGCCTGTCCTCCGCCGGGTAAATCGAGAACGCGCCCGCCCGCTCCCGCGCGGAACGGAAGCATTTTCCCCCGCCGCAGCCGCGGTACCGGTCGCAGATGATGATGCCGATTTTATGATCCATCCGACACTCCGCTTCTCCGGCCGGCTTGTCCGGCCGCCTTTCCCCGGTGATGGATGAGAACCGCATCCCCGACCGCGCATCCGATGTCCCGGGCAATGACCGGGCATTTGGTCAGCAGAAGAAAGAAAACCGGCCTTTCCGCGTCGGATAGCGTCTCGAAATTGCCCTGCCCCTTGCTGATGATCATGTCCGCCCGGCGGTACAGCTCCAGAAATTCACGGGAACACCTGGAGAGCGGCGTGCCCGGCGTGTCCGACCCGGATGAGACGATGCGCGCCGCGGCCTGCAAACCGCAGTCCAAGGCATCCCGGAATAACGCATCGTTGATGGCCGGCTTCTCCTTCACCGCCACAACGATTTCCTTCTCCGGATGCCTTCTTGTGATCTCCTCGAGCAGAAGCCGGTCGAAAGCGATTTCCCCCGCGTTGTCCGCGAGAAACAGGATCGTCCCCGCCTCCCGCAGGCCGGTCTCGAAATCCGGAAAGTGAAAGAAATCCGGCGCCGGCGCGGGCAAGGCGTCCTTGCCGCCGTCCAGCATGCGCTTCAGCGCCGCGTCCACGTTCAGGCTGTTCTTCGCGCCGTAGTCGATGATGTTCCCGGCGATGGAAAGCCGGACGGCCGTCCGGAGACGGTCCGCCTCCCCGTCCAGAAGGGAGGACAGCCGACGCGCCGCATCGAGCGCCATCCGGTTGCTCCGCTCCTTGATCGACCGGTACGGATCCGCGTTTCCCGTCCGCTCCCGCACCCGGCCGTGGATGATCCGGGCCATTTCAGGGGGCGACGCGTCGAGGGAAAATCCGGGAAGCGCCTCCGCCACGTCGCACAGAATGCGCCGCTGAAGGGTCGCATCCGCGCCCGCGAGACGGGCCGCTTCCAGCGCCTGCCGGAAAAAGCAGGGAATGCAGTCAAGCGTCGTCTTCACGCGTCCCCCCGGACGCGTTTCTTCCGCAGGGGGGGCATCCTCACATCTTCCCCGCCGCATCGAAAGCCGCTGTGACGACCGGGTACAGGGTCGGGGCCGGGGTCAGGAACGGATGCGTGGCCATCTGCAGGGTCCCCAGCTCGGAGCAGGAGACACGCTGCTGAATGGCCATGCCGATCACGTTGATCAGCTCGCCGCAGCTGATGCCGCCGGCCGCCTGGCCGCCGAGAATGATGCCGGAATTTTTCGAAAAAATCAGTTTAACGAGCGTTTTCTGCGCGCCCGGCAGGGTTCCGGGGTGCTTGTCCATGGCCTGGGCCGACCCGCTGACGATTTCGAAATTTTCCTTCCGGGCGGTGCATTCGGTCAGCCCGGCGGAGCCCATCACGAGGCCGTCGACATAAGTCGAATAGGCCGCGATGGTGCCCTTGTTCTCCCGCACGACGATCAGCTTGTACAGATTGGCGCCCGCGATCCGCGCCTCCGCGGTGGCGGTGGAGGCAAGCATCACGGACGCGTCCTTCCGGGTGTAAAAATCCCGCTTGCCGGCGCAATCGCCCACCGCGTAAATGTCCGGATCGACGGTCCGCATGTACTCGTCCACCCAGATGCCCTTCCCCTTCCCGAGGTCCAGCCCGGCCTGGCAGGCCAGATCGGTGAGGGGAGACGCACCGACGCCGAGTATCACGCGGTCCGCGTCCAGCGTCTCTCCGGAGGACAGACGTATTTTCTCCACACGGCCGCCGCCCATGACTTCCTGCACCGCGGTCTTCGTCAAAACCCGGACGCCCCGGGCGCGGAGTTTCTCCTCGGCGAGCGAGGAGAATTCGGAATCGAACGAGTTGATCAGGATCCGGTCGCACATCTCAACCAGCGTGACCCGGAGGTTCGGAATCCGGGACAGTTCATCCGCGAATTCAACGCCGATAAAACCGCCCCCGATGACCACAACGTCCTTGCCTTTTTTGAATTCGTCAACCGCGGAAAGAAGATAGTTCATATCCTTGTAAACGGGATAGACCCCCTTCTTTTCGATGCCGGGAATCGGCGGAATGATCGGCTTCGATCCGACCGCGAGAATCAGCTTCTCGTAGGCGATCGTGTCTCCGTTCTTCGTGAATACAGTCTTGCCGGAACGATCGATCGACACCGCCTCGTCCACGGACACGGTCACGCCGTTCTTTTCGAGGGCATCCGTGCTCATCCGGTTCCCGGCGGGATCCTTGAGGCTGGAAATCATGTAGGGAATGCCGCAGGGAATGCAGCCGTCCGCGACGTTTTTCAGGAGCGTGATTTTTTTACCGGGATAATAACGCTTGGCCGTTCCCGCGCTGACCACTCCCGCCGGCCCGCCCCCGATGATCAGAACATCCGTCTGCTGCTTCATGCGTTTTCCTTATGGTTTGAGTTCATTTTACCGCCCGGATGACGACAAAGGATCCCTCTCCCCAGCCCGTCCGGACCGGCTCGACTTGCCGGTTTTCGCCTGCCGGAGCGAAAAGCGTCTGTACGGTCTCTGCATCCCTGAACCCCGCGGCCGCCAGAAATTCCAGCACCGCCGGAACCGCGTAAAAATCGGCTTCCGCATAGAAACGGCTGGTCCGCGAGGCCTGCCGGTACCGGATGCCCAGGGGGCTTTCTCCGTCCACGAAACCGACGACCACGCAGCCGCCCGGCTTGAGAATGCGGCGGATCTCGGAGAACGCCCGGTTCGGGTCGTCGAGAAAGCAGAGCGTGGTCACCAGAACCGCAAAATCGAACGCCCCGGAACGGACGGGCAGTTCCTCGCCCGCCCCCCGCACGATCCGGATCCCCCGGTCCGCGGCGATCCGCGCCATCCGTTCGGCGGGCTCGACCCCGAACCGGATTCCCAGGGGCGACGCAAAGCGGCCCGTGCCCGCTCCGATTTCCACGCCCGTGCCTTCCCGCGGGACAAACCGCGCCACGGCCTGGAGCTCGGACCGGTAATCCGCGTCGTGGCGTTCGAACCAGTCTTCGTACCGGTCCGCGTGGTCTTCAAACGGCCGGATGCGCGGCATGATCATGCACTCCGTTCCTGTCCATCCGTCATGGTCCTCACGCACGATCCCGGATCCGGAAGGCCGCCCGCGGGCGCGCCGGCCGGCTCACCGCGCGACCCGGAAACCGTAGCATTCGTAGAAATTCTTCGGCCGGTTCCGGAACCGGTTCGTGGTCCCGCAGCTCGCGGGGTCGTTCATCCACGATCCGCCCCGCAGGACGCGATGCGTCCCGCTCTCCGGCCCCTTCGGATCCGTCGCGGGCCCGGACGCGTACGGGCCGTGCCAGTCCGCGCACCATTCCCACACGTTTCCCGTCATGTCGAACAGCCCGAGCGGGTTTGGATCAAAGGACGCGACCGGGGACGTGTACCGCCAGCCGTCCGTGTATCCCTCGAAAATGAGTGTCCTGGGCTTCACGGCCCGGAGCGATTCGTCCGCCACGTTTCCTCCGGCCAAACCGGACGGCGCCCCGTTCCCCCAGTCGAACCGGAGCGAGTCGCCGCGGTTTCGCGCCGCGTATTCCCATTCCGCCTCGGTCGGAAGCCTGCACCCGGCCCAGTCGCAGAATGCCCGGGCCAGGTTCCAGCTCACATTGACCACCGGATGATCCTCCTGAAACCCCCATTCGGGCGCCAGGGGCATGCGCCTGCGGGCGGCCTTGCAGAACACCCGGAACTGGGCGACCGTGACTTCCGTCTTTCCCAGGTAAAAGTCGGAAACCGTGACCCGGTGCACGGGCCGGCTGTCCGCGTCGCCGCGGCTGAACACATCACCCATGTCGAAGGTTCCGCCCTGGATGAAAACGAATTCAAGACCCGCGGGATTGTCGTCCGCGCCCGGGGTCCGGCCGGACAGGGCCAGACTGCATCCGAGGCAGAGCAGAAAGGTGATCCGTTTCAATGCATTCTCCGGTTTTTTGGGAATCCGTGATGAAAACCGATGCGGCCGGGTGAACCGCCCGTCACCATGAAAAATCAGTCCGTGGAACCCTGCGTCCCGGTCAGGACATAGAGGCACTTGCCGTCCTGCGCCACGACACGGACAATTCCGTCATGCATCCACTCGTCCAGCTGTTTCAGCAGGACCATCTCCCGAACCGCAAGACCGGCGGCGATGTCCTCCAGCGTGCAGGGCCTCCGCGCCAGGAGCCCCCGGATTTCCTCTTCAGAGACGGTGTCCCCCTCGACCGGTCCGGCGGTGCGGTAGGCGGCGATCACTTCTGCGGCGGGATCGAACCGTTCCGCAAGGGCTTCCAGCGCCTCCCGGGGCACGGCCCTGGCAAATCCGTCCGGCGCCGGACGGGTGACCGTGTTGAGCTGGATGCGGGAAGGCCGGATTTTCGCCGAACACGCGGCGATCGAAGCCGCCTGGGCGGGCTTGTCTGTCACGCCCTTCAGGAGAAAGACTTCCAGCCAGACGGCGCCCTTGAACGCGGCCGTGAAAGCGGCCAATCCGTCGACCATACGCTCGAAGTCGATGCCGGGATGCGGCCGGTTCACGGTCTTGAAGGTTTGCTCATCCCCGGCATCCAGTGACGGAATCACCCGGTCGGCCTCCATCAGAGCCTCCCGCACCTCCGGCATCCAGAGAAGCGATCCGTTGGTCAGCACGGTGACCGGAATCCGGGTAACCGTCTTGATCCGGTCGATGAGTCCGCCGATTCCGGAATGCAGGGTCGGTTCGCCGGATCCCGCCAGCGTGATGGTGTCCGGCGTCCCCGCGGAAGCCAGCTTCCACTCCAGCTCGTCGATGATTCCGTCCGTATCGGCGTGGTTTCGCCGCTCCGTCGTCAGACAGGTCGTGGGTCCGAGCTGGCAATAGACGCAGTCATAGGTGCAGGTTTTGAAAGGGACGAGATCCACGCCCAGGGACCGGCCGAGACGCCTGGAGGGAACGGGCCCGTACAGATACTGCAGGCCGCTCCGGTCCTGCCCTAACTTCCGCACGACACGTCCCCGCAGCGTTCCTCCCGTCCGCAGCACGTCCTGCCCGTGGAATGGAGCGCGCAGTCCCCGCCCTCCCTCCGCGTCCGGCCGCCGGCTCCGTCCTTGAGAAGAAATCCGGCTCCGCCGCTGATCACCCGATTCACTTTTCCGCCGCATTCCGGGCAGACGGTCACGGCCGGGTCCGAAATACCCTGCTGCCTGTCGAACCGGCCGCCGCATCCTTCACAGACGTATTCGTAGGTGGGCATGGTTCCTCCCTCAATGGGTCCAATCGATCAGAACGGCTTTTCCGGCCAACGCTTTTTCAACAGCCTCGCGGATCGCCTGAAAATGCGGGCAGGGATACTGGATGGGATTGCCTTTCGACATGCAGGAGGACAGGACGACGATCTCCGCGCCCCTCTCAATCATCATCCGGGCGCGCGGAACCGCCCGTTTGCCCGGGCACCCACCGCAGGTCACGAAACCGACCACTTCAACGGGCCCCGTTTCCGCGAACGCGCCTTTTCCGTCGCGGGCGCAGACGAAATCCGTTGTTCCACTGCACATGTCCTCGGTCTGAAGGCATCGGATGATGCCCGCTTTTTTCAATGGTTTTCTCCTTCCATCCGTTCCATCAGCGTTTTCCACAGGCCCTGAAACAGGGGGCTCTATTCCGGCAGGGCGTACGCGATGCGCTTGCCCCGAAAATACGCCTCGGCGATCCGGCGGCCGTCCGGCGCCGGTTTTTTCCGCGGGCGCAGGAATGCCGGGGAGGGCCTTACCGGGTGGCGCCGTCCTGTCTCCGGTCCGGCGTTCAACGGAAACGTTTCACCAGCACGGCCGCGGCCAGCACCGTGGTCCAGAGGCCGTTCTTGTCTCCCTTGGCGGTCTGGGTGATCTCCCGAGTCGTGACGATTTCTCCGCCGAGCCGGTATTGTTCCTTGCGCTGGTCATAATCCTTGTCCACGTCGAACGGCACGCCCAGGGTCGTCGCCAGCATCTGCGCCGCGAGGTCCTCCGCGTAATCGCCCGCGGTTTTCTCGGTCATTCCGGAACAGTGATGCTCGGAGAGGTAACCGTAATGCTCCTTGTTGCGGGGAATGGCGATGCCGATGCTCGCGGCGATCAGGCGGTTCGGCTCGTTCGATTCCGAACGCGCCATGACGCAATAGACGATCTGCCCCGGCCGGAGGTGCTTCTGGCCCTCTTTCCTTGAAATGAGCCTGCACCCCGGGGGAAAAATCGAACTGACGCTGACCAGGTTGTACATGGCGATGCCCGCGTCCCGCAGAGCTTCCTCAAAAGAAGACAGCTTCTCCCGGCTCCGGCCGACCCCCTTGGTTAGAAATACGCTGTCGGGGATGAAGTTGGAAACCGATTCCATCGCTTTCATGTTCCTCCCTGATCTCGATTCACCGTGAACACGGACTGTTTCAGCATCAGAATCCGCCATCGCAGGCCGTAAAGCCGCGTCAGGAGTTCCTGCCGTTCGAGGGCCGGGCCGGCCGGGCCGCTCAGGGTCGGACGTCCGGCAAGGCCGGCAAAGCCGATGAGCGATCGGCCGCCGGTTCCGGTCTTTTTCAGAATGCAGTATCCGTTCCCCCGGCCCGTCATCGGTCCCAATCCGGCAGGCCCGGTTCCGTCAAATCCGGGCATGGCAATCTCCTCCTGATTTCCGCCTGGGGCTCAAGCCCAATGCCCCTCGACATCCGCGAAAGACGCCTCTTTCAGGCCGCCGGACCGGAATCGTTCGAGCGCCTCCGCGACCGTGGCGGCGTCGGTGTTGTACACCTTGATTCCGGCCGCGGACAGAACGCGGAAAGCTTTCGGCCCGCAATGCGCTGTGACCAGCCCGTCGACGCCGAGCCGGCAGATCTGTTGAGCCGCCTGAATGCCCGCGCCCTGGGCCGCGTTCAGGTTCTGGCTGTTGTCCGCCAATTCAAATGTCCCGTTGTCCAGGTCGTACACGAGAAATTTCGCGGCGCGTCCGAATCGGGGATCCAGGGGCGCGCTCAAATCGTCGCCGGATGCGGTGAAGGCGATTTTCATTTCGGGTGCTCCTTTCCGTCAGCGGGATCCCGGGAGGCGCGGGCGCATGCGCCCGGCCCGGCCGGGTCCGCCGCTTCACGTTTCAGAATCGCCGCGGATGGCGGCTTTTGTCACCCGCCGGCTTTCTCCTCTTCCAGGCCGCTGAGCCGCTTCTTGATGAGATCCAGCTCGGATTGAAGGGTTTCGGCCTGGATTCTCAAGGCCTGCTTTTCCGCCTCCGGATCCGGATTCATGAAAGCCGGCTGAACCGGATCGGTTCCGCCGAAACGGCTCCATCCGGGCAGGCCGGTGGCATGAAACCAGTTCCGCCGGCCTCTTCCCCCGCCGGCCCATCCGCCTCCCCGCCGCATTCCGCGGCCGCCGCCGAATCCCGGATTCGCGTATCCCGGCATTCCATAGCCCGCGCAAATACCCGCGCCCCGGCCCGTCATCGGGCCCATTCCCGTCGGTCCGGTTCCGTCTCCTCTTGGCATGATTGTTTCCTCCTTATTTTCCGTTTGCTTCGTCTTTCATCGTGGTTTAAAATTTTTTCCCGCCCCGCGGCCGGCCGGGCCCGTTGCGGCCCTTCCGTCCGGTCCGCACCGGCCCCTTCCCCTTCCGCCGCAATTGGACCCGCGTCCTGGACGGCCGCCCCTTCCGCCGCGCGCCCGTCTGCGGCACCCCGGCATGGCGAAACGTTCCTCGTCCAGCCGGCCCTCGAGCCAGGCCTGCAGCACTTCGGCCTCGTCTCCGGACATGAAGGAAATGACGCGGATGCCGAAAGCCGAGGCCATCTCCTGAACCGGCCTGGAGATGGCGCCGCAGACCAGAATGCCGCATCCCAGATCCGCGATGCGCCGCGCCTTCTGCACGGGCGACTCTTCCGTCAGTTCGGCCCGGTCTTCGCGCACGATGCGCCCGTTCTCCGTTTCGACGAGACGGACATGCCGGGCCACGTCGAACACCGGCGCGATTCTGTTTTCCCATACGGTGAAAGCGGCCTTGGCCATGCGGAACCTCATCGGGTCTGGTCGGTCAGGGGGAGTACATGCAGGAATCGGGCCACGGTTGCGGCAGGCGTAGGGCAGACCACAAACTTTTGTTTAAATGAGACTTGAAAAATCAAAATACTTTCGGGGAGCTCAAACAGGGTTGCGTAACTGCTACTCAATATTGCTTCAATGGTTGCGGATTCGCTACTGTTTATGGCCCGACCGGCCGTCCTTCCCGGGCCGGGGAATGCCCAGCCGCTTCATCATCCGGAACAGCGTGGTTTTGTGTATGCCGAGTTCCCTGGCGGCCGCGGACCGGTTGAACGCGTTCTTCTCCAGAGCGGACCGGATGGCCCGGGCGTCGAGCAGGTCATGGCCGGATCGAAGCTCCGAACCGGCCCGCCGCGGAGCGGCCTGGAGCGTGAGCTCTTCAGGCAGATGTCCGACGCCGATCGCCCCTTCCCGGCACAGGATGAAACTCCGCTCGATGACGTTTTCGAGTTCACGGATATTGCCAGGCCATGGATGGGCCATGAGCAGCGAAAGGGCCTCGGTCGATATTCCGGTGACCGCCCGCGCCTGGAGCCGGTTGAACCGCTCGATAAACTGGTCGGCCAGAAGGGGAATGTCCTCCTTCCGGCTGCGGAGCGGCGGCAGTTCAACCCGGATCACGTTGACCCGGTAATACAGGTCCTCGCGGAACGCGCCCTTCCGCGTCAATTCCGCGAGGTCGCGGTTCGTGGCGACCAGGACGCGGCAGTCCGCGGGTACCGGATGCGTCGAGCCGAGCGGCTCAACCACCCGTTCCTGCAGGACCCGCAGGAGCTTGACCTGCAGGGCCGTGCTGATCTCGCCGATCTCATCGAGAAAAATCGTGCCGCCCCGCGCCATGGCGAAACGGCCCGGCTTGTCCTTGCCCGCGCCCGTGAACGCGCCGGCCTTGTATCCGAACAGTTCGGATTCGAGAAGCGTTTCGGGGAATGCGCCGCAGTTCACCGCCACAAAGGGTCCCCGGTTCCGCGGGCTGAGACCGTGAATCGTCCTGGCCATGACTTCCTTGCCGGTCCCGGTCTCGCCGAGTATGAGTACCGTGCTGGGACTCGCCGCGACCGCGGGGAGCACCTCGAACAGCTTGCGCATCAGCGGACTGCGGCTGACCAGGTCGCCGACGCGGTACCGCCCCTCCAGTTCCCTCCGCAGGGCCTCCAACTCGCTCAGGTCGCGGAAGGTCTCGACGCCGCCGATCACGCGGCCGGCCGAATCGCGGAACACGGCGGTGGAAATGCTGATGGGAATGCGGGACCCGTCTGCGCGGATGATGAATCCGGCCCTGCCGATGACGGGCTTGCCTGTCTTCAGGGTCAGGCGGAGTCCGCATTCGCTCTCGCACATGCTCGACCGGAACACGTCGGAACACCGCCGGCCCACCGCGTCCTTCCGGTCGATGCCGGTGATGGCCTCGGCGGCGCGGTTGAAGAAAGTGATGCGCCATTCGCGGTCCACGGTGAACACACCGTCCGAGATACTTTCCAGAACGGTGTCCGCCGGGAATGCGGCCGGACGTTTCCGGTGATTTCGGGGTTTGTTCGCGATCTTCGCGTGTTTGCCTTTTTTATCCAGAACCTGGGTCCTCTTTGAATGTGTCCAGGGTAAAGGTTTCCGACGTCATCCGCGCCCGAGTCGCGATCGACCGAGCGGCGGGGCGGTTTCATCCGTTTTTTATTCCCCGTCCGGAACAAGCCGTCTGAACGGTCCGGCCACGGAATCCGGATGCACGATAAAGGTCATCCGGTCGACGCGCTTCAGAAGATCCGCGGCCGGATCCGCGTTCCGGACACGCTGGCCCGGAGTCAGGGTCGTGATCACGGACCGGCCCACGATGTGCCGCCCTTCGGCCCCGCGCGCGTCGACCGTGCGCACCGCCCACAGGTTGTGGAACACGCAGGCCCTGCCGCCGGACGGTCCGACGTAGAGCATGATGTGCCCTTTCAGGTGGATCAGCGTCAGAAAGGGAATCCCGTGCCGCAGAACGACGCGTTCCTTCCGCTCCGGCGTCATGCGGCTCAGATCCATGACGGAGTCGCCGGCCGCGGCCTGGGCGGACGAATGCCTGGGCAGAAGAATGCCGAAGGGCGCGAACAGGTCCTGGAGCGCCGCGGAACAGTCGCGGTTGCCGTAGAGCCCCCCCCATCCGTACGCCTGGCCCATCATCGCGTTGACCGCCGCGGCCAGCCGGCCCGCGGTGAGCGGCACGGGCCGCTCCGCCGCGGTTTCCGCGGACAGCAGGGCCTCGCCCGCGGACGCGATGCCGTCTCCGTCCGTGACCGGGACGAGCACATGCAGGCCCTGTCCGCTCCGCCGGAGCAGGGGAAGCACGGTTCCGAAAGGCGCGCGGAAACGGTGGCGGCCGTCCGCGGTGCGCACGGGAACGTCGTCCGCCAGAACCGCGGCCGTTCGGCCGGTGTTCCACTGCCAGATAAATGCCGCATCGACCATCGCGGCATCCGAAAAACGAATCCAGCCCGCGGCCACGGGAGATTCGACATAGAGCCAGTCTCCGTCCACCGAAGCGTGGATCACGCGCAGGGGCGTACCCGGCGGAATCGCGGACTGCTGGATCATGTCGAACGGGTATCGGCCGCCCGGCGACTGGAAATTCTCGAATGCCGGCTTGTCCGTCGGCAGCAGGCGCAGATCCGCGCGGCGCTGGGTTACCGCGAAATCGCCCCGGTTCGGCCAGGCCGCAAGTCCGGTTTTTTCCTCCAGTGCGGTCAGCCATCCTTCGGGCCTGTCCAGGCGGTTTTCGCCGGTCCAGCCCGGCTTTCCGAAACGCCGGAATCCCCATTCCGCCTCGGCCCTGGAGACGGGCCTGCGGCCGGGTTTCCACACGGCCTTCCAGGCCCGGTCCGACCTGCGGCACAGGGAATCCTGAAGCGCCTCCGAAACCAGGCGCACGTTCTGCGAACCCGGGTCGACATAGGCGAATGCGTCCTGTTCGGGCTCGGGAGCCCCGGCTTCAGCAGGAACCCGGCCGAATTCAGGACCGGGCGCGCAGCGCGCGATGAATAACAGGACGGCCGAAAAAACGATCAGCCGTCCCATGCGAAATGCCATGCAGATTCCTTCCTGAGACGCCGACCCCGGGGTATCCGGGATCCAAAGCCGATATCATCAGATCATTCTGCGGCATGCGCTACGGGACCCCGAGGTCGGTGGGGCTCAGGGAACCCTGGACGATGCGCCGAGTCTCGCGTTGTTGTACCACAACGTGTAATCCGTGGTCGTCACCTGGCCGTCCTGATCCAGGTCCGTGTCCAGGTATCCGCTGTCTCCCAAACGCGCGGAGTTGTACCAGGCAGTATAGTCCGTAGTGGTGATCTGGCCGTCCTGATCGATGTCCCCGCCCCAGAGGCCCCACACGCCGGTTTCGAGCTCCGCGGCCGCTTCTTTTCCCGCATACCGTGTGGAATCATCCGCGAATGGATAGAGGGTCGAATTGCCCTTGGCTAGACTGATCTTGTTCCGGCTCATCACAGGCAGGTGGTTGCGGTGCCGGAGGACGAGATAGTAATCCCCATCCGGCGCGTCCACCGCGAATTTCGGAGTCGTGCCGAGGTCAGACACGAGTTCGCCGTCGTCGTTCAGGAACACGCTGACCTGGTCCACAGCCGGACCGTCCGCCGTGGACCGGATCTCGGCCAGAACCCAGTCCACGACGCCTGCAGGTATGGCGCTCACTTCTCTCGGATCCTCCGGGTAAGGGGATTGGAGCGGAACGAGCCCCGCGTCTCGGAGCGCGGTGGACAGTTTTCCCGTGTCCGGATCGTATCCGGCCTGCAGGAAGAAGGACGTCTCGACGCGCACCGAATTCGTCGAAAAAGCGGTCCAGGCGGAATCCAGAAAGTTACCCTCCCGCGTGATGAACTCGATCGTGCTGGCGGAGTTGGCTGTGGCGTTCGGATGGGAATCAGATCCGAATTCATTCTGGCGGTATTCGACTTTTGTAAAGTTCGGATCCGTAAGATGGCCGTCCGGATACGCGAGGAAGTCAAACCAATCCAAAACAGCCACATTGTCCAAGCCCGGATTGGCCGCGTGATACGACGGCAGCCATTCGTTTTTCAGCCAGTCATTGAATTGCCGTGCTCGTCGAGCGTTATCTTCGTTGGTGTCATCGTAAGGAGTTTGGGACGGCGCGGTGACCGGAACGAACAGGATGTCCGGGTTGGCCGCAAATATGTCCTCGAGCGGCAGGTAAATGTATCCCCCGTTCGAGTATGTGTTTCCCGGTCCGTTGTAATGCCTGTACGCGGCCTTGTAATTGGCGATGGTCTGTGTGCCGGAGAAAGGATCCCCGGGTTCCGTGCCAGCCCCGGACACGTTGCTGATCGGATAACAGCTCTTGAACATCACGATGCGGTTGAACCCGGTCGCGCATCCGTGGCTCCGGACGCCGCCGAGGTAGTCGTTGAACCACCGGATCCAGTGGTTCATGTTGGTGTTATCTCCGGCCGTTCCGAGCAACGCCGGCCGTCCCCCGTCCGGGGATACGACCGTACCATAAGTGATGTCGTTCCGCTCGTCAATATAATCCTTTGCAATGAGAGCCGCTTCCAGACTGTTCGACAGCCAGTTCGACCCGCATGAATGGTGAATGAACACGCAGTCATTCGTTTCCTGGCCGGACGCAAAGGGAGCGGACAGAAGTGTCATGCCGGCCAGCAGCATGTGAATCCGCATCCGCACAGAACGCCATTTCATTTGTACCCTCATGATTCTTCTCCGTGATGGATTCAATGGAATACGCGAAAACGGCCCCTACAGAATCTGGTACGACAGCCCGGCGCCGAGCACCTGCTTGATCTGGCGCTTCCGCGACACGTCGCGGTCATAGGTCACCCGGACGTTGAAGGACACGCTGATGAGTTTCGTGATTTTGGACGAGAACATGCTGTCCCAGTTCACGTCCACGGCGTTCAGGCCCTTGAAATTGGCGAACGTCTCCAGCTTGGAAGTGAACAGGATGTTGTCGTGGAGCTTGAATTCCGCATCGGTCACCCACTCCGCGCCCGGCTCGGCCTTGATTTTTTCGACCCTGGCCGTTTTCGGATCGTCCGCATAGGGCGCCGGATGATTGCGGGTTACGGATTCCTTGAGCGCCGCGCCGACGCGGGTGCGCAGATGCGGGTTCGGCTGAATGCCGAGGCCCGCGCTCTGGGTGAAATACCCGGGATCCAGAAAACCGGACACTTCGGTCTTCGAATCCCCGTCGTAGGCGTATCCCGGGGCGAACTGGGTGAGGCCGGTGACCGCGGCATAGGGATTCACCCAGGTCCCGATTTTCCGGGTCAGGACGCTTTCGAGCCGGATTTCATCGGCGGACTTGCGCGACCCCATGTCCCCCACCTTGGCCTGACCGAAGGACAGCTTGCCCGTGCTGGCCCACTGCACCGAGGCGTTCTCGAAGACCATTTTGGGGAGAAAGTCGGACTGCCACGACCAGGCGTCCTCTCCGCCCGGCGCCCAGTTGTCGAACTGCGCCTG
>JAFGAX010000157.1 GCA_016933415.1 bacterium | reverse complement strand
TTCGGCATCGGGTGCGCGCCGGAACCCCGAAAGGGAGACCGGGATCCCACCGCGACCGGCCGACCCGCTCCGCCCTCGGCGAAGGCCGTTCCCGCCTTCCTGCGATCCCCCGACCTGCTGGTCGCGGAGCAGATCCGAATCCGCATCGAGGATGCCGGCGTCGTCGCGGAGCTCAAGGCGGGCGGCGAGCCGGTCTACGCGAGCGAGGCGCTCCCCGGCTTCTACGAGCGGCGGCTTTACCTCCCCGGGTGGAGCAACAAGCGCGGTCCCACCCGGCGGGTCGATGAACTGATCGGCGTGCTCCGCGGAGCGGATCTTGAGGGGCTGCGGACGGAGGATTACCATTTTGCAGCCATCGAGAGCCTGCTCGTCGCGGTGCGCACCGACATCCGGAGCGCGGGCGTGATCATCCCAGACCGGTGGGCGGAGCTCGATCTCCTGCTCACGGACGCGTTTCTGGTGTACGGGTCCCATCTTCTGGCCGGGCGGGTGAACCCCGAAACCCTCAGCCCGGAGTGGGTGGCGAACCGGCGGGGCGCAGATCTCACGTTTGTGCTGGAGAAAGCTCTGAAGTCGGGCGACATTGCGGGGGCCCTAGCTGAGCTGGCGCCCCCTCAGCGGGGTTTCAGGCGGTTGCGCGAGGCGCTGGCCTACCACCGCGCGGTGGCCGATCGGGGAGGATGGTCCATGATTCCGGGCGGTCCGGGACTGAAGCGGGGCGACCACGGCCCGGCAGTGGCCGCGCTTCGCGAGCGGTTGCGCCTCGGGGGAGACTTCGGGGACCTGGAGTGGGATGACATCGAGCTGTTTGATGAGGAACTCGAGAGGATATTGAAGGGGTTCCAGAAGCGACACGGTCTGACAGCGACCGGCGTCATGGACGCCGCGACCCTCGCGGAACTCAATGTCAGCGTGGAAGACCGCATCCACCGGCTGGAGCTGAACCTCGAGCGCTGGCGCTGGCTGCCGCAGGACCTGGGAAAACGCCATATCATCGTGAACATCGCGGCCTTCGAACTGCAGGTCGAGGAAAAGGAGGAGACCGTTCTGTCCATGCGGGTCGTGGTCGGACGGCCTTATCACTCCACGCCGGTGTTCAGCGACACGATGCGGTACCTGGTCATCAATCCCTACTGGAACGTGCCCCGGAACATCGCCGTACGGGAAGTGATCCCGCACATCCTGCGCGACTCCGCCTATCTGACGAAGGAGAAAACCAAAGTGTTCAAGGGCTGGGGCCCGGAGGCGCTGGAGATCGATCCCGCGACTGTGGATTGGACGGCCGTCGACACGACGTACTTTCCCTACCGTCTGCGGCAGGATTCCGGGCCGGTCAACGCGCTGGGGCGGATCAAGTTCATGTTTCTGAATAAATACAACGTCTATCTGCACGACACGCCGGCCCGCCGGCTGTTCGAGAGAGACCGGCGCGATTTCAGCCACGGATGCATCCGGATTCAGCAGCCGTTCGAACTCGCCCTGTATCTGCTGAAGAAGAATTCCCGTTGGAACCGCGAAGCGCTTCTGCGTGAATTGGGCGAGTCGGAGGAGCACAGCGTGCCCCTGCCCGAACCGATACCGGTCCACCTTCTGTACTGGACCGCGTGGGCGGATGCGGACGGCACGATCCAGTTCCGTCGGGATATTTATAATCGGGATCTTCCCCTTTTGAAGGCCCTGAGAACGCCTCCGTCCGCCAAAGGATAGCCGGCCGGGGAACTTTTCACCCCTATAAGCGTGGACATGTTAGTTGCGGCATACTTATTGATGTGAAATGCTTCTGAACAGGTCGTAACTGCATCTTCAGGTTCAATCCGGTTCTCACCCATAACTCCATAAGGAACAGACATGCTTCTTAACCATCCCTCCGGCTTTTCATGAGGCGTCTGGCAACGATCGGATTGGTGATCAGTGTGCTCCCGGCGGT
>JAFGAX010000019.1 GCA_016933415.1 bacterium | reverse complement strand
TCGAACTGATACTCGTCACAACTGCGAAAACTTTCCCGTAATCTCCGCGATCCGCTCGAACTTCGACTGCACCTGCTCCAGGGCGCCGCCCATGCGGTAGGTGTCCTTGTCCAGCCGGCCTGAGGGATCCAGCTCGGACAGGACGTTCGGCTTGTTCAGGTCCGGTTTCGGTTTACGGTACGGCCAAAGCCGGAACGAGCCGCCCGTAATCTCGTCGATCACGAACACCTCTTCGCCGATCAGTCCGTATTCCAGCTTCATATCCACAAGCTGGAGACCAAACGCGGCGAACGCCTCTTCGAGCACAAGCAGAATCTGCGTGTTCCGTTCGCGCATTTCAGCGTACCATTCCCCGCCCTGCTTGTTCTTGATGATGAATTCCACGTACGCGTCGTCGAGCATGGGGTCGTGCAGGGGGTCGTCCTTGTAGTGGAACTGGGTGACCGGCGGATCGAACCGGTCGCCTTCGGCCGCCTTGCCCCATTTCAGAATGGAACCCGCGGCCACGCGGCGCGACACGACCTCGAGGTTGATCTTGAAATCGAGCCTGCGGACCAGGGAGACCTTCTCCTCCGGGCTGGACAGGTAATGGGTTTTCACGCCCCTGCGGTTGAGGTATTCGTAGATGTCCCGGTTTGTGCGCCAGTCCACGGCCGCTTTGCCGCGGATGACATCATGCTTGGCGCCGTCTCCGGCCGTGATATCGTCCTTGAAGACCATGTATACGGTCTTCGGGTCCGCCGGATTTTCGTAAATGACCTTGGTCTTGCCTTCCGCCAGCTTCTTCATGGAGGTGAAGTCGAGCGCCATTCCGGGCCTCCGAAAAGGATTAATGGGACAGTGTGTGTTCCAGGAGAATTTTCAGGCCGATACCGATGAGAATGAGGCCTCCGAGAATTTCCGCGGCTTTCTCGAATGTCGATCCGATCCGGTCTCCGATCATCACGCCCGCGCAGGAAACGAAGAACGTGACCATGCCGATCACGAGGGCCGGAACGAGTATGCCGCCGTCGAGCAGTGCGAAACTCAGACCCACGGCCAGCGCGTCTATGCTCGTGGCCACGGCGAGAGTGAGCAGAACCTTGTGCCTGCGCGGATCAAAACGCCTGGCCCCGATTGTGAAGGATTCGTGTATCATTTTCAGGCCGATCAGGGCCAGGAGCCCGAAGGCGACCCAGTGGTCCACGGACGAGATCGGCCCCCTGAGCCGGGTTCCGGCCAGCCATCCGAGCACGGGCATCACAGCCTGGAACCCGCCGAAATACAGGCCGACCCGGACCGGGAGGCGCCAGTGGCGCGGCCGTCCGCAGATGCCGCAGGACAAGGACACCGCGAACGCGTCCATGGCGAGGCCGAACGATAGGAGCAGAAGGGTCAAGGCGTTCATCGGACTCCGGCGGGATGGAGATCATTCCGAACCCGGCCGGAGTTCCCGGACCGGAGTCAGAAATTTAGAACATTTGACTGTGACAAGCAAGCGGAAAATGCCCGTCCTGAGGGCCTGCAACGGCCCTGTGTCGCCGAAAAAACACTTGATTTTCTTTCGTTTTAAAGTTATAATAAATCTACATATATTATTATAGTCGAGTTGCCGGACCCGCGCAGTCTGACCGAAAGACCGGAGGAAGCAAGATGAAACCCTGCCGTGAGTGCAAAACCGACGTTTCCGAACAGGCTCTGGCCTGTCCCAAATGCGGGGCCCCTTATCCGGCAAAGCCCAAATGGGATGGATGGGGATTCGAGTATAAGTCGCAGACAACGATGTTCGGACTGCCTCTTGTCCACATCTCGTTTAAATACCGGCCCAACCGCATGCCCGTGCCTGCGAAGGGCATCATCGCGATCGGCCAGTTCGCCTGCGGCGTGGTCGCCGTGGCGCAGTTCGGCATCGGCCTGGTGACGATCGCCCAGTTCGCGGTCG
>JAFGAX010000156.1 GCA_016933415.1 bacterium | reverse complement strand
TCCTCCAGAAATTGGGCCTTGGCCTCGAGCCCGGGCTTGTCGATTTTTCTTTCCTCCGCCGGGGGCAGGCGGAGCAGATCAACCGGCGGGAAACAGTACTCGCCCTGTTCCACCCGGGGAGCCGGCTCGGGTGTCCGGGGCTTCTGGACTGCGGCCGCAGTCCGGTGATCGTCGGCCGTGCGTATCTCGGGTTTCTGAAAAGCCGGCTGGGCCGGAAGCGGTTCGGGAACGGGCGGTCTCCGGGACCGGGCCGGCAAAGCCGTTTTTTCGTCGGACAGCTCGTCCCCGGGCTCTTCCTCCTCTTCCCCGCGCCTGAGACGCCACTCTTCGGCCAGCGCCTGTACGGATTCCCGGATCCGCAGCACCGTGTCCCTGAAACTCCAGGAGGTCGCGGTCATGAACAGGGCGATGAACGCGGTGAGCAGAACGATCACGGATCCGGCGGTGCCGAGCCAGCGGCTCAGGGTTTCGGCGATGAATCCTCCGAAAAGACCGCTCAACCGGTACCCGATGGAACTTCCGGTTTCGGACACCGCCTGCGGAAGCGCGAGCGCGGTCGATAAAAGCAGTCCGAATCCGGCAAGAATGCCGCAGATTCGGAAAAATGAGCGAAGCGGCGTCACGGCGAAAAGATTCCACCCGAGGAGAAAAACGATCAGCGGGAAAATTATGGAGGCGTATCCGATGGTGTAAACATACAGATAATGGCTGATGAGGGCGCCTGCCAGTCCCAGCCAGTTCCGGACCTGTCCGCTTTCGCCGCCCGCGGGGAAATCGGACGCCCGGTAGGAGACAACACCAAGCAGCAAGAGCACGGCCAGGGCCATGATCAGAACGCCCAGGAGTTCCTGTTTCTTCCTGCTGTCCCTGGCGGATTTTCTTTTTTCAGCCATAAGCTTGCCGTTGGTTCATGTGGCGACCAGCGCTCCGTCAGACAGAACAGGCACGGCCTGAAATGCGTCTGTGGATACGCAGGCCGGTATATCCGCCCCGAGACCGAGTCCGGTCAGATAAATGCCGTGCGCCGATCCTGCGGCCATGCCTGCCAGGTCGTGCGCGAAATGACGATACAGAAAAACCGCGGCGCGGGCTTCATCGGACAGAAAACAACCGTTTCCCGAAAGCCTCCGGATCGCGCCGGCCAGCATGCCGGCGGCTGTCGCGTCTTCGAGGGAAAACGCGCCTTCCCTGCCTGCACATGCGAGCAGAATGTCTTCCTCTCCGTCCGCCAGCCGGCGGCTGACCGCGCCTGCATTGACGAATCCCGCGACACAGACCGGCCTGCCGCTACGGGCCGCCTGCGCGATCATTCGCGATCCGTTGGTGCTCGCGAACAGAAGGGTTTTGCCGGACACGCGGCCGGCCGAATACTCGGCAGGCGAATTGCCCAGATCAAAACCCGGAATGATCAATCCCTCACGCTCTCCGCAGAGAAGCGCGCGGCCGGCCGGAAATTTCGCCTTGAGGCCGACAGCCTCTTCCGGAGAAGACGCGGGAATCACGGATTCGGCCCCGTTGGAAAGGGCTGTGATGATGGATGTCGATGCCCGCAGTACGTCGATGACAGCGACGCGGCCGGCAAGACCGGCCTTGATCGGCCAGTCTCCGGGTGTCAGCATGACGTCGATGCGCATGGCCCGTGTCAGGTCAGGAATTCGGCCATCTTCCGCCTCGCCGTCAGGCTGACAAACGGGATCGGAACGATGCGGCCTTCGAGGAGTGTCCCGGTTTCAGGCTGGCGGAAACCGAGCGGGACGCCGTTGTCCAGCGGCCGCGTCGATTCCAGAAATCCGATGGGCATGTTGTTCAGGGACGGCGAAATCACGCCGCTGAGCACGAAACCGATTGTCACCCCTTCCTGAAGGACTTCCCAGCCGGGCATTGCCTTTCGGCGGCCGTTCATGGAAAAGGGCAGAATCCACCGATCCGTCGGACGGCCCGCGGCCAGGGCCCGGCCGCCGAAAAAATCCCTGTCGGCCCGCATGGCGAATTCCCAGGGATGCCCGATTGCGGGCCGGTCGGGCCTGAGCTCGTGGCCGTGCAGGGGAAGCCCGGCTTCCACGCGGAGCGTATCCCTGCTCCCGAGGCCGCATGCCAGTATACCATGCGGTTTTCCCTCGGAAAGGAGAAGGTCCCAGAGCGCTTCCGCCCGTGAGGATTCCGCGTACAATTCAAAACCGATTTCCCCGGTGTAACCCGTGCGGGAAAGCAAAACGTCAATGCCTCCGATAGAAACGGAAGGCAGGAATCTGAAATACTTGAGTTCCGCCAAAGCGGATTTCGGGATGAAGCGGGACATCAGTGCCGGCGATGCCGGCCCCTGCAGGTCGAGTTTCGCCAGGAACGGGCTCCGGTCTTCGACGCTGCAATCGAAGTCCGCGGCCCGGGTTCGTATCCACGCCAGGTCCGCATCGATATTGCCCGCATTCACCACGAGCATGAAATCATCCGCTCCGAACCGGTACAGGATGCAATCGTCTATGACGCCGCCCGATTCGTTCAGCATGAAATGGTACATGGCCTGGCCGTGCGCAGCCTGATCGACCCGGTTGGTCAGCAGGCCGGTCAGGAACCGTACCGCGGCCGGGCCGGAAATGCGGAATTCGCCCATGTGGCAGATGTCGAAAAGCCCGCATGCCTTGCGTACCGCCATGTGCTCCGCGGACTGACCCGTCGGGTACCAGAGCGGCAGAACCCAACCCGCGAAATCCCCCATTCTGGCCCCTGCCGCGATATGACGGGCATACAGGGGGGTTTTCAGAGGCTGACCTGATTTTTCCGTCGTTTCCATTTGATTATTTGAAATTTACGCAAAACGGCCGTTTTTGTCAAATGATTTCTAAACCGGAAATGGTGATTATTGACTAGAAAAATAAACGACTGTCTTCGCAAGGGACTCCGTCCCGCGATGCGGGGCCCCCGACTTGATCGGAGGCGGGACTCGCAATGACTTTCTCTCGCGTAGGAGCATGCTGGCTTTTTTACCGAACACTCATGACCCGGGTTAGCGGTTGAAAATATCGTTGTACGTGACCAACAGAATCAACCCGATGAGCAGAACCATTCCCGCCTGCTGAATGATCATTTTCGCGCGCACCGGAATCTCCTTCCGTACGATTCCTTCGATGCACAGGATCAGGATATGCCCTCCGTCCAGAACCGGAAAAGGCAGAAGATTCAACAGGCCGAGATTGAGGCTGAGCAAAGCCATCAGGTAGAACAGCGACCCCATGCCCTGTCTGGCGCTGTCTCCGGCGAGCTGGGCGATTTTGACCGGTCCGCCGAGGGTTTTCAGGGAATCCTGTCCTGTGATCAGGCGGAACAGGGAAACCGAGATGAGCCGGGTGATGTGCCAGCAGTACTTGGCCGATTCCACGAAAGCCGCGGGCCATCCGATTTTAACCACTTCCGACTTGGCCTGTATGCCGATCAGCCCCACGGGACGGCCGTCCAGCGTGTCCCGGGCCGGTGTGATCAGGGCCGCGCGAAGCGAATCGCCCGACATCCATTCGATCTTGAGCGTCCGGCCTGGCGCGGAATGGATCAGGCTCGTGAGCTCCTCCCACGTGGCCACGGAATCGCCGTCCACCGCCGTGATGCGGTCGCCCGGCTTCAGCCCGGCCGCTGCCGCAGGCCTGCCTTCGGTTACCACACCGATCGTCGTCCCGCTGATACGGCCCACGCCCTGGAAACGCGCGAACCCGGTCATGATGAAATAAGCCAGAAGCAGATTCATAAGGGAACCGGCCAGCACCACGATCAGCCGCTGGAGCCAGGGCTTGGAGCGGAACTCCCACGGCTGGGGCGGACCCTGCACGGCCTTGGCGTCCAGGCTTTCGTCGACCATTCCGGCGATCTTGACATAGCCGCCGAAGGGAATGGCCGATATGCAGTAATCCGTGTCGCCCCTGCGCTTTCCGAACAGCCTCGGCGGATAGCCCATGGAAAACCGTTCCACGCGAATGCCGAATGCCTTCGCGGACAGAAAATGCCCGAGCTCGTGGACGAACACGAGCACGCTGAGAACAAAAATCGTGGCCAGTAAAGTGATCATTATCTCCTCGACGGATGTGAAAACAGGTTCAGGATGCGGACTTCACCTTCGACGCCTCCTGCCGGACGAAACCGCGGGCCCATTCGTCGGCCCCGAGGATGCCGGTCAAATCCGCATCCGCCGCGTTTCTGTGGCTGTTGAGCGCCGCTTCCAGGAGTCTTGGAATGTCCGTGAAACCGACCGCGCCGGACAGGAACAAGCCGACCGCTTCCTCGTCCGCCGCGTTATAAACCGCCGTGGCCGTTCCCCCCGCGGCCAGCGCCTGATAGGCCATTTTCAGCGCCGGAAAACGCTCCGTGTCCGGCGGAAGAAAGACCAGGGGCGCGCTTCGCGTGAAATCCAGTCGGCCGAAATCATGCGCCAGCCGTTCCGGATAGGACAGGGCGTGACTGATGGGGATGCGCATGTCCGGTACCCCGAGCTGGGCCTTGACCGAGCCGTCCGCGAATTCCACCATGGAATGGATGATGGATTGCGGATGCACAACCACCTCGATCCGTTCCGGGGGAACCGCGAACAGCCATCTCGCCTCAATGACCTCGAGCCCCTTGTTGGCCAGAGTGGCGGAATCGATCGTGACCTTGCGGCCCATGGTCCAGTTCGGATGGGTCAGCGCCTGCTCCGGCGTCACTGCTGACAGCTCCGATGCCGGGGTGCGGAGAAAGGGCCCGCCGGACGCCGTGAGCAGAATGCGCCGGATGGAGGCGGGGTTCTCCCCTTCCAGGCACTGAAAAACCGCGCTGTGCTCGCTGTCCACGGGGATGATCGAAAGGCCCCGGCCGCGGATTTCCCGCATGACCAGTTCGCCCGCCATGACGAGCACTTCCTTGTTCGCCAGGGCGATGGAAACCCCGGCCCGCACCGCGGCCAGCGTCGCTTCGAGGCCCACGGCTCCGACCAGCGCGTTCAGCACAATCTGCTCGGCTCCGCGGGAGGCCGCTTCCAGAAGCCCTTCGCGACCCAGCAAAAGCTCGGTGCCGTTGTCGCGGAAAAATTCCTTCCAGCGGGAAGGATCGTCGAGCGGGCCGGTCAGAACCGCGGTTGCGGGCCTGAGCTTCTTCGCCTGCTCCAACAGCAGTCGGCCGTTGGCGTGTCCGGTCATTGTGACGACGCGAAAACGGCCCGGATGGGTCAGAATGACATCCACCGCCTGGGTGCCGATGGATCCGGTGGAACCCCAGATGGATACGGTGCGCGCGGTCATGCAGCGGCTCCGGTTCCGGAGAGCGCGTGACCCGGAACGGCTGTTTGCGCCAGACGCTCCTCCTCGTCGGTCAGAACCGCGGTTTCAAAACGGATCCGGAAAACGGACTCGAAACCGGAACGGACAGCGAATGCGATATCCTCAAATGGAACCTCGCGACCCATGAACGCCTTGATGGAAACCGCCGGGTCCCCGGCGACGTGTCCTCCGGAAAGGTAATCCCCCAGCCGCCGGTGTCCCTCGCCCGTGAGAATCGATCCGTGCTGCAGCACCCCGGCGGGCGCGATCTTCTGCGCGCTTCCCACGAGTTTGCGGCCGTCGAGCAGAATTTCCCAGCGCGCCGCGGAACTGAAACAGCTCATGGCCGCCGAGGGATCGCGGGGGGAGGGCGGACGGCCCGATCGCTTCTCGTAACTCACCGGAAGGCCCAGGCCGGAAAGGCCGCGGACAATTGCTTCGCTGACATTCCGATACAGATCCTGTTTCGGCAGGCCGCCCGTTTCGCTTTCAACCGGAAAGACAACCGCATACGTGATTTCATCCGAGTGCAGAACGGCGCGCCCGCCCGTCGGCCTGCGGACGACATCCACGCCGTCCCGCCGGCAGGCGGGATAATCGACACGGCAGTCCCGCTGATGGATTCCGAGGGAAAGGCAGACGGGCTTCCAGCGGTACATCCGGACGGTGGGAACGTTCAGCCGGGAGGGGTTTTCCAGCAGGACCGAATCAACGGCCATGTGAACCGCGCCCGCGGCCTCCCCCCCGTCCATCCATCGCCAGGCCTGCATGGCGGCGTTACTCGGGCGGCCAGAAGCCTGTTCATTCTGGTCCCAATTTATCCGGATGATCGGAGATTGGGCTTCTGGCCGCTCCACGAGTCGAATCCCCCTCCGCTTGTCTTCAATACTTTGGAAACAGAATAACTTGATCCCGCGAAGCGGGCGGCGTCCATCATCCAAGTTTCCTGTTATACACTACCGCTTGTCTTCAATAATTCGTGAATAGAATAGCTTGATCCCGCGCAGTCTTCAATCAAAACAGCATCTGTTGCTTGATCCCGCGCAGTCTTCAATCAAAACAGCATCTGTTGCTTGATCCCGCGCAGCGGGACGGGACGGCGGGATTCTTCAACGGATAACGCCCCGTTCGCTCTTGTCGATAAATTCCAGTACGACCGAAACTTCAGGCGTCAGCTCCATCTCGTTCCGGATGCGGTCAAGCGCCTGGCTGGTGTTCAGCTTGGACTGGTAAACGAACCGGTAGCAGCGGCGCAGGGCCGCGATGGATTCCTGGGAAAAACCGCGCCTCCGGAGACCGACGATGTTGAGTCCCTTGTACGTCAGGGGCTCGCCCGCGGCCAGGATGTACGGCGGCACGTCCTGCACCACGCGGAATCCGCCGCCGATGAAGGCGTGCCGGCCGATTCTGCAGAACTGATGCACGGGCGACATGCCGCCGACCGACACGCGGTCCTCGATGGTGACGTGGCCCGCGAGCTGGACGGCGTTCGCCAGAATGACCTTGTTCCCGATCCAGCAGTCATGCGCCACGTGCACATAGGCCATGAGAAAGCAGTCCTCCCCGATCCTGCTGCTCCCCCGCTCGTGCGTGCCCCGGTTCAGGTCGCAGAACTCCCGGACCACGGTGCGGTCGCCGATTTCGAGAACGGTTTCCTCGCCCGCGAACTTGAGATCCTGCGGCACGGAAGACACCACGGAACCGTTGTGGATCTGCACGTCGCGTCCGATGCGGGCGCCGTCGGCGATGTAGCAGTGCCCGTGAATCCGGGTCCCTTCGCCGATCTCCACGTCCTTTTCCACGATGGAAAAGGGCCCCACGGACACATTGTCCGCGAGCCGGGCGCCGGGATCGACGATGGCGGTGGGATGAAGCGTGGTCAACGGTCCTCCTGGAATGGGTGGGTCAGCGGTTGACGATGCCGGCCATGAGCTCCGCTTCGCACACCAGTTCGCCGGAGACATAGGCCTTGCCGGCCATCTTGTACGAACTGGCCCGCGAGCGGACCAGGGACACTTCGATCTGCAGCTGGTCGCCGGGCACGACGGGTTTTCGGAACTTGACCTGGTCGATGGACATGAAGTAGGCGAGCTTCTTCTCCGGCTCCTCGATGGAGTCGAGGATGAGGATGGCGCCCGTCTGGGCCATGGCCTCCACGATGAGCACGCCCGGCATGATGGGATGCGAGGGGAAATGGCCGGTGAAAAACGGCTCGTTCATGGAGACGTTCTTGATGCCGATCACACGCTCTCCCGGAATGAGGTCCACAATCCGGTCGACGAGCAGGAACGGGTAGCGGTGGGGAAGGATGCGCTGAATGGCCTGGGCGTCCAGAAAAACGCCCTTCTTGGCCGGCTGGGTCTGGTACTTGTGGGTGATCTGCTGTTTCTTGTAGAGCTTCCGGATCTGCTTGACCAGCTCGACATGCGCGGCATGGCCCGACCGCGCGGCCATGACGTGGGCCTTGAGCGGCCGGCCGATCAGCGCGAGGTCCCCGATCAGGTCGAGCGTCTTGTGCCGGACGGGCTCGTTGGGATACCGCAGTTCCTTTCCGCCCAGAATGCCGGTCGACCCGGGGACGATTTCATCCTTCAGCCCGAACTTCCTGGCGAGAGCCTGGAGTTCGTTGTTTTCCAGCTTGCGGTCGATGATGACCACGGCGTTTCCCAGATTTCCGCCCTGGATCAGACCCTTGTCGTGAAGCGCCTCGACCTCGTGGAGAAAGCAGAAGGTCCGGGCCGACGCGAACTCCTTCACGAATTCGTCCGTCAGGGAATACATGGACGTGTACTGGGTGCCGAGCGCCGGGTTCTGGTAGTCGACCATGAACGTGATGCGGAAATCGTCCGATGGAAAGACCACCATGTCGATGCCCTTCTCCTTGTCGGAATAGGCGATGGTCTCCTCGATGGTGAGATAATCCTTCGGCGAATCCTGCTCCTCGAATCCGGCCCGCTGCAGAATCTCGACGAAGGGCATCGCGCTTCCGTCCCCGACAGGCGGTTCGTTGGAATCGAGCTCGATGACCACGTTGTCGATTTCGAGCCCGTACACTGCCGCGAGAACGTGCTCGACCTGGCGGATCTGCACGCCGCCCTGGCCGATGGTGGTGTCCCTCAGATTGTCGACCACGTGATCGATGTCGGCCGGTATCTCGGGCTTCTCCGGCAGGTCGACGCGCCTGAACCGGATGCCCGTATTCTCGGCGGACGGCCTGAACGTGACCGTGGTTCTGTTCCCGGTGTGAAGTCCGGTGCCGGACAGGGAACAGGGTTTGGCAAGGGTGCGCTGGTTCTTCAGCATGTGGATTCAGATTCCTTTTCTTTCGATTGAAGCTGACGGATGTGCCTGCGGATCTCTTTCATCCAGTTCGGCAGCTGCCGGACCGCGGCCGCTGCGCGCATTTCCTCCCGGTGCGGCCGGGCCGGAGCCCCGGAGACCATGATCCCTTCGGGGACGGACTTGTCCACGCCCGCCTGGGCGCCGACAGCCGCACCGTCGCCGACCTGCAGGTGCCCTGCGAAACCGGCCTGCCCGCCGATGCGCACGCCCCTGCCGATCACCGTGCTTCCGGAAAGCCCGGCCTGCGCGGCGATGGCCGTGTGTTCGCCGACCACGCAGTTGTGCGCGATCTGAATCAGATTGTCGAGTTTGGCGCCCGCGCGGATGCGGGTTTCACCCAGCGTCGCCCGGTCAATGGCCGTGTTCGCGCCGATTTCCACGTCATCCTCGATGACAACCGTTCCGACCTGGGGAATCTTCCGGTAACGGCCCCCTTCGAACGCGAAACCGAATCCGTCGCTGCCGACCACGGTGCCGTCATGGATGATGACGCGGTCGCCCACGACAACCCTTTCCCGAAGGCTCACGTTCGCGTGAATGACGCAGTTTTTCCCGATGGTGACGTCGTCCCCGAGCACGGCGCCCGCGAGCAACTGGGTGCCGTCCCCGACGGAGCAGCGGTTTCCGATGACCACGCGGGGTCCGACGGCCGCGCCATCGCCCATGCGGACGCCGTCCCCGACCACGGCCGTGGGGTGAATACCCGGGGCCAGAAAGGGTTTTTCCGGGAAAAATGCCCGTACAATGAGGAGAAACGAGAAATAGGGGTTGTCCGCACGCAAAACCGGCATGCTCCCGGGCGCTTCCATGTCCCGGGGCAGAATAACGGCTGAAGCCCTGGTGGAAGCCAGAAAATGCGCGTATTTGGAATTCGCGACAAAGGTGATCTGGCCCGGGCCCGCATCCTCGATTTTAGCGGGTCCGGTAATGATTACACCGCCGTCCCCGCTCAGCTCCCCCCCGGAGAGAGCCGCCAAATCACGGAGCGTCCGTGTCATGGCCGCTCAGTTCTTGGCCTTGCCCGCGGTGGAGGCGCTTTCCTTTTCCAGCCTGGCCAGTATGTCCGCGGTCAGGTCATGCGACGATTTCGCGTAGAGCAGATTTCCGGCCTGCGTGTCGAAGATGAAATCGTAGCCGCCTTCCTCGCCGACCTTGTTGATGACTTCGTTGATCTTGTCGAATACCGGCTGGAGCAGTTCGCCGCGGCGCTGAAAGAACTTGCCCTGGTCGCCCCAGTGATCCTGCTGGAACTGCTGGGCCTTGAGCGCAAGATTCTGCAGTTCCTGGGCGCTTTCGCGCTTCTTGGCGTCGGAAAGCAGAAGGCTCTGCTGTTCCAGCTTCTGCTGCATGGTCTGCAGGTCTTCCTGCATCTTCTGGAGTTCCTGAACCCACTGCGTGTTTTCCCCGTCCAGCTTCTTCTGCGCGTCCAGGGCCGGGCCGTAACTGGCGAGAATCCTGGGCGAATCCACGTAACCCAGCTTGGCCTGTCCTGCGGCGGATCCGGCCAGGGCCGCTCCGAGAAGCATCGCGAGAACGCGGGTTTGGGTCTTGGAAAAATGCGACACGATGAGTCCTCCTATATGGGTGTTCATATGTTCAAGGCGACTGTGCGGCTGTCAACGGAACTGCGATCCGGGCGACAGCCTCCCCTGCAGCCGCGTTCCGGGCCCGTCCGGCAGGCCGGGCTGCTGCGCCGTGGAACGGTTTCCTGAAAGGCCCGTCCGGCGGCTCAGAAACTCCGGCCGAACACAAAATGGGGCTTCCACTTGCCCGTCTTTTCTCCCAACGCATTCAGGTTGTCGAATCCGTAGGCGTAGTCAAAGCCGATCATGCCCACCATGGGCATATAAATACGCGCGCCCACACCCACGCTCCGTCGCAGGCCGAACAGATCCGTGTGGCCGAGATCCCTCCACGTGTTGCCGGCCTCCGCGAAGAGCAGGCCGTACATCGTGGGGTTGGGGATGATGGGGAACCGGAGCTCGGCGGTTGTCTTGAACATGGCCTTGCCGCCTTCGGTCTCCGTGTAATATCCATAGCTGTAGTAGGAACTGCTGGACAGCGGGTCCTCGTATCCGCGCAGGGGCGTGGACCTGGAGAGTCCGCTGCCGCCCATGTAGAAATAATCTGTGTACGGGATGCGGCTGTCCGTGTTCAGCCGGTACAGGTGCCCGCCCATGGCCCGGCCCAGCAAAATCAGCTTGGGCACGAAAGTGGGCATGAAGAATTCCGCGCTGAAAACCTGCTTGATGTACCCGACATTCCCGCCGAAGGGGCCGCCCGCGATCTCGGAGGTGAGACTGACCTGGGAGCCCCGCGTGGGGAACTCCGGCTGATCCAGGCTGTTCCGCGAAATCACCTGGGTGATGCCGCTGGAAATGAGGGGATAATCCTCCGTGACGATTCCGTTGGGATTCGATTCGACGATGTAATCCTCGAAATCCCCCAGGGAGATCTCGTCGATGCGGTAAATCCAGTCTCCCCGGAAATAGTTGTCCGGCCAGGAGAGCCGCTTGCCGAAACGCAGTGACAGCCCCCGGCTGCTCTGGCTGTAGGGGATGTAATAGGCTTCGCTCCGTGTGTCGAACAGGTCGAATCCGACCAGGGTCGGCGTGTTCCGGAACCAGGGCTCGGTGAAGCCGATGTTGAAGGAGCGGTACGATTTGCCGAAATTCCAGTCCAGGGAGAGGCGCTGGCCGTTTCCGAACAGGTTGTTCATCCCGAGCCCGACAGAGCCGATGAGCTTGTACAGCTCGCTGTACCCGGCCGAGAGGTTCGCCGTGTCCGTGGACTTCTCCTCCACCTTGAAGGAGAGATCCATCTGGTTCTCGCCGACCGGCGTGCCGTCCGGGATGACGTTCGCGAAATAGTTGAGCATCATGAGTTCCCGCGCACTGCGGACCAGCAGCTCCTTGCTGAACACGTCTCCCGGCTGAATCCGGATCTCGCGGCGGATCACCTTCTCCTTGGTCCGCGTGTTCCCGGAAATGAGGATCTTGCGGATGGAGAACGGGTCGCCTTCCTGGATGGCGAAATGGACATCGAGCGTGTCCCCTCCCCGCAGGGTCTCGATGGGATTGATCTGTGCCGAGATGTATCCGAGATCCGAATATCCCCCGCCGATCTTCTCGCCGATCGTTTTTTCGAATTTTTCCTGGCTGAACGGTTCCCCTTCGGAAAAATCAAGCATCCCGCGGAGCTGATGTTCCGCGAACAGGGCATTGCCCTCGAAGGTGATGCGGCCGAAATAATACCGAATCCCCTCGGATACCGTGATGTCGATGAAAAGATCCTTCTTCTCCGCGTCGTAGTAGAGGGTGTCGCCGAGCAGTTCGGCGTCGCGGTACCCATGGTTCCGGTAGAATTCAACCACCTTGTCCTTGTCGGTCTCGAACTTCTCCCGGTCGAAATCCCCGCCTTTCAGCCATCCGTCCTCTTTCGTATCCTTCATCTGCTTGCGGAGTTTCTTGTCCGTGAAGGCCTCGTTGCCGGCGAATCGGATGCGTTTGATCTGCACCTTGCGGCCTTCGTCGATACTGAGCTTGAGAACGACCCGGCCTTCCTTCTCCGAGGGTTCTTCGGTCACCTCGATCTGCGCCAGGGTGTATCCCTTCTCGGAATACATCTTCATCAGCTGCTTCCGGGCCCTGGCCGTTTGACTGGGATTCACGACCTGTCCGCGGAAAAGGGAAAGCTCCTTCTCGATGTCGTCTTTTTTCAGCTTCCGGTTGCCCGAAATCTCCAGCCTTTCCAGCCGGGGATATTCCTCCACCGCAAGGGTCAGGAACACGCCGTCCGGCGTCCGGATATCGCGGAGGATCCGGACATCCGAAAAAATCCCCAGGGCCCAGAGTTGTTTGACTGCGCGCTGTATGTCCTCGATGGTGACCGATGACCCTTCGGTCAAGCCCGAACTGAGCTTGACCACTCCGGCTTCAGATGTCCTGTTGCCTGTGACATTCAGTCCGAGAAGCTTGCCGATCGCGGTTTCCTGGCCGGAAAGCGGAGACGGACGGCAAATCAGAATCGCGGCGAGGATGAGCGCCGCCGGCTTTAATCGAAGTAAAAACAATGTTCCTCCAGATACAATCTTATATTATACAAAATTTTTCAATATATAGCAAAGTAAAAAGCGTTCAGAACGGAAAAACGTGTTTCAGCCATATCCTTTTATCCTCGCGTCTCTCATAGAGAAGCAGATTATCGTACGTATACTCCAACTCCAGCATTAACTCAGGCTTAACTATGTATTCAAGCGCCAATGCATGCCGCAGACCGATTCCGTGCTGGGGGAGCACATAACGCAGGTCATTCTGCACCTCCCCCGTGTACACGATCATGAAACCGGGCGTAAAGGATTTGCCCAGCATCACTTTCGAATTACGGAGCAGAAGCCTCGGATCGAACACCGGCGTTTCCATGCTCTGAAGGTCCAGAAGGTTCCTGCTGAACATGGATGAAAACTTGACCATGTCAAAACCCAGATAACGCCGCATACCCCTTTCGATCGGCTTGATGAAGGGCCTGAACAACCTGTTTTCGACTTGTATGCCGATCGCATCATAGGCCCGGTTCCGGATATTCCCTTCGGAATAACCGATGGCCGCCAGAAGGTCGGCTTCGGAGCGGCCCAGATTGGGATTGTCCGTGGAAAACCTGAATTGGACCTTTTTCCAAGGCCCCCCTTTCTCCTCGATGCCGGTTTCCTCGTCCACCGAGACCAGGTTCATCCAGACGGTTGAAGCGATGCCGAGAGAATCGACCACCGTTGTGCTGGCGCGGCCCGTGAAAATCGGCGACCCCCCCCTGGGGTATTCGAATGTCAGCCGTTCCGGCCTGAAATACCGGTCCAGAACCTCGATGGTGCCCTCGTCCGAGACCAGGCCGCCGTACACCTGAAACGTGCCGTCCCGGATGCATCCCTCAAGGGAAAAACTTCCGGTTCCATCCTGTATCCGCAGATCCACGTACACATTGCCGAACGGCCCTTCCATGTCGCGGATGTAGTGAACGTCTTTTTTCGGGACGATTCGGATGTTCCAGCGAATGCTTTTCAGGAGCCGGTTCAAGCCGGGATTCGCGTTTCCGCCTGACTCCTCCAGAAACGGATAGGTCAGCTGGTTTTCACTCACCTGGAGCACGCCGCGAAGAAGAGGGGATTCCGGCGGGCCGGCCAGCAGGAAGGGCCCGGCCTGATAACCGCTGAAGGCGAGCCATCCCTGTTCCCCGTCGGCCATCAGTCCGGGAATGTGCAAAGGGATGCCCTTGCCCCGTGTCGACAGCCCCAGCACGCCGAGGTTCAGCCGCAGAAATTTGAAGCAAAGCGGCGCTTCGCCGGGCTGAGACGGATCCGGATTCCGGTTGCTGATCTGAAAACGGCCGCCCCGCATTTCGCCCGAGCACCGTACGATTTGGAGAAGCGAGTCGCCCTCTCCGGTCACAGCCTCCAGGCTGAGCCGCCGGATGCGTTCGATCACCGAGGAAAACTCGATATCCGCGTCTTCCAGCCGTACCCATCCTGATTTTAAAACCGGGCGGTCCGGACGGCCGGCCAGCCCCAGTCGGAATTCGCCGCTGCTGCGGACCTTTCGGAAGAAATCACCTGTCTCCGGGAGAAATCCGAGTATCGGTCCCTTGCCTGAAATCATCAGATCCAGGGGCCCGTCATGGGGCGCCGT
The DNA here is from genome assembly GCA_016933415.1 of bacterium. GTDB lineage: Bacteria > Zhuqueibacterota > QNDG01 > QNDG01 > DTFT01 > JAFGAX01. Next base: position 22,072 of record JAFGAX010000156.1, on the reverse strand, counting down.
CCCCTCGAACTGTACGGCGAGTCCGTCTTCCCGTTCCACGCGGCCGTCCCGTATGGACAGGCTTCCGCCGCTGAACCGTCCGTCCCGGAGAAGGGTGTCCTCGAGGGTTACGCTGAATTTTTTAAACCCCACCGTACGGATGGCGCCTTCGCCGGTTTCAAGACGGGCGGAAATCACGGGCGTTTCCCGCCTTCCTGAAACCCGCATCCTGACCGAGGCCCGGCCGTTGACCATGCGTTCCCGGCCCGTTATGGCCTGAAAAAGTTCCGCGAGATCCAGGGATCCGCTCTGGATTTCCCCCTTCAGAGAATCTCCGCCCGCGGGTTTCACCGATCCGAGCAGAAGGGGAATGCGCTCCCGGTTCAGCGACACTTCGAACGCGTTCAGGCCGTTTCTCCCCCAGCCCGCGGAAACGTCGCCGTCGAGCCGTCCGACCCGGTGAAAAACGCCTTCCCGCAGAGAGAGGTCGAGGTTGTATTCCGGTTCTTTTTCAGGCCCTCGTATGGACAGACGTCCGTTCATCCTGCCGAAGAAGGGGTTCAGCCGCGGAAAAGCCGCGTGCAGCCTGTCCAGCTTCAGATTCTGTATCTGGATGCGGCCGTCCCAGGAGCCGCCGGAATCCCCGCCCGGTATGCGCATGGCTGCGGAAATGAAATCCCCGATGTTCAGCCGCTGAACAAGTGTTTCCGAGGACGACAGCAGAAATTCTCCTCCGAAAGGGAGCCCTTCCCCCGAGGGACCGGCATAACGGCCGCTGACGGACACCTGCTGTCTGCCGCGCCCCTTCGGCCGGCCTTCCGCCTGGCTGAAAAAACGCTGACGGCCTGCCGGGCCGTCCTTTTCGACGCCGGTCACCGATGCCGTCCACCGGCCCGCTTTCGCCTCGGCTCCGCCGTCGAGGCGGACACTGTCCGGACGGATGCTTTTCGAGAAACGGGAAGCAAACCACTCCAGGCCGGCCGCCTGCAGGTCCCACTCCGATTCAGCGCCGAAAGGCCGGTTGAAACTGCCGGTGACTCGAAGCCCTTCCGCGGAGCGGATGAACAGAACGCCCGCGGTCTCGCGGTAATAGGCGTCGGTCTGCACCGTCATGGGATCGCCGGATCTGGGCCGGAACACCAGGCGGGCCGACAGATTCCCGTGAAGATTCGAGAGCGGGCCGGTCAGGCGAAGGCCGGCCTCGCACGCGAGGGCGCTGAGTCTGCCCGCGGCAACGGACGGCAGGGAGCCGCGGCCGTCCCCCTCCAGCCGGAGCCTGAAATCGGACGGCCGGTCCGGCGAGTCGAAGCGGATGCCGCCCTCCGCGTTCAGGTTCAGGCCCTCCGGATTCACCGCGCTTCCGGACATCTGCAGAACACTGTCCGACAGGAGAACGGTCAGGCGGAGTTGCCGGAAAAATGTCCCGAATTCCCTGAACCCGGTGGCCCGCACCGTTCCGCGTATGTCCGGATTGGTGACCGCTCCGGACACGGCCACGGTGAAGGACGCGCTTTCCGCGGAAGGAACCGCGGATGAGGACCCCATTTCCGAAAAGAAACGCTTCACATCCAGGGCCGGACACCGTACGAGAAGACTGCATTCCGGCTGGAGAATCGAGCGGATCTCCCCCTGAATGGTCAGCCGCGAACCGTTGAACCCTTCCACGATTCCCGACACCGCAAGGCCGTCCTCCCTGAAGCGTCCGTGCAGATTCACGCCGGAGAAACGCAGGGCCGAATCTTTCAGGGAAAAATCACCGTTGATATAGTCGAGAAAACCGTTCAGTCCGGTCTGTTCGTCGTACCGGCATTCGCATTTGACATGACCGCCCCGGACTTCCGAAAAGGAGGGGATCAGCGAGGTCAGATTCGAGGATGGATCCGATTCATCCAGCCGCAAAACCAGCCGCCGGACTCTGCCGGACCAGATATCCAGCCGGCCGCTGATGTCCAGATTGCGGCTCTTCGAATCGAAGAGGTGTCCGGACAGCCGGACGGCCGCCGAATCCGCCGGGCTCGTAATCAGGACGCCGTCCATGGAAGTGGCCACCGGCGTCCACCCGCCCGACGCGTTCTGAATCTGAATTCCGGCGCCGGCGATGGTGACGCGCTGTATGGACCCGATCGATTCCACGGTCTCGCGGTAATCGGACCAGGTCTTGCCTTTCGGTCCGTTCTGGGCCGCATCTTCCGGCGGTTTCAGCTTGAGGATGGGCCGCACAAACACGACATCGTGCGCCACTTTGCCGGGATTCAGGCGGTAGCGGATGAGGTTCCGCAGACTGACGCCCACCTGCAGTTCCTCCATCTCCAGGAGGAACGAGCGGTCCCTGGGCACGAGCGTGACGCCTTCGAGATAGACCCGTCCCCATCCGATTTTCACGCGCCGGACATCCGACCCTTCGGACAAAAAAGGCCGCACTTTTTCAAGTAGCAGCCCCTTGATTTTATCATCGGTCCTGTTGAGCTTCCACACTCCGTAACCGCCGATGTAGCCGACGAGCAGCAGAAGCATCAGGACGAGGACCCATTTTCGCTTGCGCATAAAAGGATCTGGCCCCGGGGATTATATTGATTAGACGTTGCCGAGACCGGCTGGTTCCCGTAAAACCGGCCGCGTCGCGGCCGGACGGCGGCCGCCGGATCAGAAGCGGCCGGGCGGGACGTGCAGTTGTTCGCTGACCTTGCCGAAGCGTCTCTCTCTGCGGCGGTAGCACTCAATGGCTTCGAGCAGATCGGCTTTCCGGAAATCCGGCCACAACACGTCCGTAACGTAAATTTCCGTATAGGCCAGCTGCCATAGAAGAAAATTGGAAATCCTGAGCTCACCGCTGGTCCGGATCAGCAGGTCGGGGTCCGGCATCCCGGCCGTGTACAGATGATCCTGAACCGTCCCGCCGCCGATCATTTCCGGATCGAGGCCGCCTTCCCTGACCTGGACGGCGATGCTCCGGACTGCGCGGACCAGCTCCTCGCGGCCGCCGTAATTCAGCGCGAGATTCAGATTGAGGCCGGTGTTGGACCGCGTGGCTTCGATGGCCTTATCCATGCCCTCGGCCGCGGCTTCCGGAAGCCGGCCGAGATCCCCGATCACGGTCAGCCGGACATTGTTTTTCACCAGATCCGCGATTTCCTTCTGAATCGTTTTGAGCAGGAGTTTCATGAGCGCGGAAACCTCATCCGCGGGCCTCCGCCAGTTCTCGGTCGAGAATGTGTACAGCGTCAGGACCTCGATGCCGAGTTCGCCGCTGGCTTCCACGACCGCCCGCACGGAACGGATGCCCTCGCGATGCCCCATAACCCTGGGCAGGCCCCGCTTTTTCGCCCAGCGGCCGTTACCGTCCATGATAATCGCGATATGACGGGGATTGCCTTCCTTCGGTCCGGTACCGCCGGATCGCGAACGGTTCATGAAGCGCTCCTGAGAAATCGACCTAAGAACATGTCAAATTATCATTTTACGGCATGAATGTCAAGCGGTTCTTTTAGGTTGACAAACCCTTCAAAATGTTTTACTTTTCCGCATCACACCTGTTCCCCGGTCTCCTCCAATCCGGAGCAAGGCATGCCGACTCCAGAACGAAAAAAGTCCGACCCGATCCGTCTCATGAGCGAACTCCGCGACTGCCACATCCGCATCCGGGATGAAATCGGCAAAAAAATCGTCGGTCAGCGCTCGATCGTGGACGAACTGATCATGGCCCTTCTTTCCCGGGGGAATTGCCTTCTGATCGGCGTGCCCGGCCTGGCGAAAACCATGCTGATCGCCTCCCTGTCCGAAGTGCTGGACCTGCGTTTCTGCCGCATACAGTTCACGCCCGATCTCATGCCTTCGGACATCACCGGATCGGAAATTCTCGAAGAGGACCGGACCACGGGTAAAAAAGTGTTCCGTTTCGTCAAGGGACCGGTGTTCGCGAACATCGTGCTGGCGGACGAAATCAATCGCACGCCCCCGAAGACGCAGGCCGCGCTTCTGCAGGCCATGCAGGAGCATGAAGTCAGCGCCGGCGGAACAACATACCGTCTCGAGGAGCCCTTTTTCGTTCTGGCCACACAGAACCCCATCGAGCAGGAAGGCACGTATCCGCTTCCGGAGGCCCAGCTCGACCGCTTCATGTTCAATTTATGGATCGACTATCCGTCCGCCGAGGAGGAAACCGATATCGTCCGGTTCACGACCGGCGGACTGGAGCCCGGGTTGAAACCCGTGCTGGACGGTAAGAAGATACAGGAATTGCAGAATCTCGTGCGCCGTGTTCCGGTCTCGGACGCGGTTGTGCAGTACGCCGTGGATCTGGTCCGTCGCACGCGTCCGGGCTCGGACCGCTCCCCGAAGTACGTGAAGGACTGGGTGAGCTGGGGCGCGGGCCCGAGGGCGTCGCAGTATCTGGTGCTCGGCGCCAAGGCGAGAGCCGCGCTCGACGGCCGGGCCACGCCGGACCGAAACGACGTTGCGGCCGTGGCCCGGCAGGTTTTGCGCCACCGGGTCGTGACCAACTTCAACGCGGAAGCGGACGGCATCACCTCGCTGGAAATCATCCAGCGCCTTCTGTCGGACGGATGAAAAATCCGCGGGACAGCCGCCGGTTCCTGCGGCCCGAGATCGTCTCCCGCATTTCCCGGATGGACCTGGTCGCGCGGCTGGTGGTCGAGGGATTCATCACCGGCCTTCACCGGAGCCCGTACCATGGATTCTCCGTCGAGTTCTCGGAACTCCGGCCTTACCTGCCCGGAGAGGCGACCCGGCACATTGACTGGAAACTCTGGGGCCGCACAGACCGGTACTACGTGAAGCGTTACGAAGAGGAAACCAATCTCAAGGCCTACCTGCTGCTAGACGCCTCCGCTTCAATGGGATTCTCCTCCGGGTCCGTCACCAAGCTGTATTACGCCCAGGTGCTGGCCGCCAGCCTGGCCTTTCTGATGCTGCGGCAGAGGGATGCCGTGGGGCTTGTCACGTTCGACGAGAAGATCAGGGCCTTTCTGCCGCCGCGGTCCGTTCCCTCCTACCTGCATGTCCTTCTTGCGGAAATGGAAAAAACAGCGCCGTCCGGAGAAACCGGAATCGCGGATCTGTTCCACCGCCTGGCCGAGCGCCTGAAGCGGCGGGGCCTGGTCGTCATTTTTTCAGACCTGCTTGATGATCCGGACGCGGTTCTCGCGGCGCTGAAGCATTTCCGCCACCAGAAACACGAAGTGATCGTGTTCCACATCCTCGATCCGCTCGAAAACTCACTGGACTTCCGTTCGGATACGCTTTTCGTGGATGCGGAAACCGGCGAGCGGCTCCATGCGGATCCGAGAAGCCTGGGCGACACCTACCGCGATTCGATGCGCCGGTTTTCGGAGCGGATCCGGCGGGAATGCCGCGCAGCGGACATCGATTACGCGGCCATCGAAACATCCCAGCCCTTCGACGCCGCGCTGTTCCAGTACCTGACCCGCCGCAAGCGGATGGGGGGCTGACATGGGCCTGTTCCTCGCATGGATGGCGCTGATCGCCGCGGGTCTGACCGCGTACAGCCTCCTGCTCTGGAAGCGGAAACAGCTCGGATCGCGGTTCCAGGGCAGGCTGACCGTTCTGTTCCTTCTCTTCGTTCTCGTTCCGGCCGTGCCCCTGACCCTGTTCACGGCCAACCTGCTCACGCGGAGCGCGGACATGCTCCTGCTGCCGGGCATCGGAGAAGCGCTCGATTCGTCCCTTTCCACCATCCGGCTTCAGCTCGAGGACAAAGGCCGGCGTTTTCTCGAAACCCATCCCGATCCGAAGCAATGGACAGTTCCGCTTCTGGCCGGGGAAGGCCTGTATTCCGCGGCTGTGTATCGCGAGGCCGGCGGCCGATGGCGGCCGGGAATCCGGATCGACTCGCCGGACTGCCCGGCTGCGAAACCCTGGCCTTCTCCGGGCGCCGGACTGCCCCCGGCCGACTCTTCCGGCGCCGCAGTTCTTCTGCACGAGCTGGCCGGAACACCGGTTCTGACGCTCGGACAAATGCCCGATTCCGACACCTGGGTGACCGTGTGCTATCCGGTGCCCGGCCGCATCATCGAATCCAAGGAGCGCATCAACCGCGCCCTGAATGTGTACAATGCGCTGAGCCTGCTCAAGGAATCCATTCTCCGCAGGAACCTCATCTGGGCCTCGGCCGTGCTCCTGGTCCTGGCCCTGTCCCTGGTCGCGGTCCGGGCGGCGCGCAGTCTGTCCGGCCGCATCAATGAACCCGTCGCCGCCCTGGTGCGGGGCATGCAGGCCGTGGCCGGGGGCGATTTCGAAACAGCCGTGGACACCAGAGCCACGGACGAATTCCGCTTTCTGGTCGATTCGTTCAACCGCATGGTCGCGGACCTGAAGTCCTCGCGGGAACGCCTGGTGCACGCCGAAAAAATGACGGCCTGGCGGGAAGTGGCCAGGCGCATCTCGCACGAGATACGAAACAGCCTTACGCCCATGTCCGTCACCCTGGGCCGCATCCGGCGGCGGCTTGGGGAGACTCCGGAAGGAGCGGAGATGGTCCGCACCATGGAAGAGGAAATGGAATCCCTGCGGCGCATGGCCTCGGAGTTCTCGGAGTTTTCCAGCCTTCCGCGGCCGGAACAGGCGCCCGTGCGCCCGGAGGACGCGGCTGCGTCCGCGGTCCGCCTGGTGGAATCGGCCTTTCCGCGCATCCGGTTTGTGCTCGAGACGGAACCGCAACTCCCGGCCCTGGCCGCGGACTTCGAGCAGATCAAACGCGCGCTTCACAATGTGCTGAAAAACGCGGCCGAGGCGTCCGTGGACGGGGGGAGCGTGACCATCCGGGCGGCCATGGACCGGTCCGGCGACGGATCCGTATTTTTCGAGATCGAGGACAGGGGAAAGGGCATGGACCCGGATACGCTGAAGCGTCTTTTCACCCCCTATTACACGACCAAGCAGAACGGCACGGGTCTGGGTCTGGCCATTGTCGAGAAAATTGTGGTGGATCACGGAGGCTCGGTCTCCGTCCGCTCCGAACCGGGCCGCGGCACATTCATGATTCTGCGCCTGCCCCCTGCCGCGCCGGCCGTGGCCGAGGCTTGACAAACCCTTAAAATTTGTCCATATTACGGTGACATGTACCGCATATTCGTCGAATCCCATTTCACAGCGGCCCACAGGCTCAGGGGCTATGAAGGCCAATGCGGCCGCCTGCACGGCCACACCTGGAAGGTCCGGGTCGAAGTCGAATCCCGACAGGTGGACGCCATCGGCATCAGCATGGATTTCAAGGAACTGAAAAGCCTGGTCGACGCGCCGCTTGAAAAACTGGATCATTACCACATCAATGAAATTCCCCCTTTCGACGCGGAAAACCCGACCGCCGAGAACCTGTCCCGGTTCATTTACCGCGAAGTGAAAAACCGCCTCCCCGGGGGCGTATCCGTCGCCTCGGTCACGGTGTGGGAGTCCGAGAAATACGGCGTTTCGTATTCCGAACCCTGACATGCTCCGCGTGACTGAAATCTTCCATTCGATTCAGGGCGAATCGTCCCGGGTCGGGCTTCCCTGCGTGTTCATCCGCCTCACCGGCTGCAACCTGCGCTGTTCCTACTGCGACACGGCCTACGCCTGGACCGGCGGGTCCGACTGGACGCTGGAACGTATCGTGGAAAACGCGGCATCGTTCGGATGCCCGCTCGTGGAAATCACGGGCGGCGAACCCCTGGCACAGGACGAAACGCCCGGTCTGGCCCGCCGCCTGCTCGACGCGGGGCACACGGTGCTCGTGGAGACCAACGGCACGTATGACATCAGCCGCCTGCCCGCGGCCGCGGTGAAGATCATGGACGTCAAGTGCCCGGGAAGCGGCGAAAACGCGAAAAACGACCTGCGGAACCTGGACCGGCTCGGGCCCGAAGACGAGGTGAAATTCGTGATCAGCAACACTGCGGATTATCTCTGGGCGAAGGAAGTGATACGCGGAAACGGCCTGGAATTGCGTGCCCGGGTTCTCCTCTCCCCTGCGCATGGACGGATGGACCGGGCTCTTCTCGCGGAATGGATACTCGGCGACAGGATGAACGTCCGGCTTCAGGTTCCGCTTCACAAAATCATCTGGCCGGAGGCGGATCGTGGCCGCTGAACGGAAACCCCGCGCCGTGGTCCTGCTCAGCGGAGGCCTCGATTCCGCGACAGCCATGGCCGTTGCGTTGCGGGAAGGATTCGAGGTTTTCTGCCTGACCGTGGATTACGGCCAGCGCCATCGGACGGAACTGACATCGGCCCGGCGGATCGCGGCCGCGCTCGGCGCCAAGCGCCACCTGGTTTTCAGGATGGACCTGTCTCCCATCGGCGGATCGGCCCTGACATCGGAGATTTCCGTTCCCAAGAGCCGTCCGGTGAATCGGATGGCAGCGGCCATACCGGTCACTTATGTTCCGGCACGCAATACCATGCTTCTGTCCGTCGCCCTGGGATGGGCGGAAACTCTCGGAGCGCTGGACATCTTCATCGGCGTGAACGCGGTGGACTATTCCGGTTACCCGGACTGCAGGCCGGCCTTCATCCGATCCTTTGAACGGACCGCCAATCTGGCGACCAGGGCCGGCGTCGAGGGCGGCCGATTCCACGTCCGTGCGCCCCTGCTCAGGCTCACCAAGGCGGCCATCATCCGCAAAGCCGCCGCTCTCGGCGTACCGCTGGAACTCACGCACAGCTGTTATGACCCGGATTCGCAGGGCCGCGCCTGCGGCGGATGCGACAGTTGCATCCTGAGGCGCAAGGGATTCCGCGAGGCGGGCATTCCGGATCCGACGCGGTATGCGGACGGCGAGGTCGGAACACGGCCGATCCGGCATCCGTCGGCCGTCCGGCATACAGCCGAAAAACGGTCCGGATCCAGGAGGAAGGGATGAAATCGACTAATAAAAAAGGCATTGCCGCGATCCGGAACGCGAAGCTCACCGCGGTTCCGAATCAGTACCCGGACCGCGACACGGAAGTGTCGGTGACTCTTCCGGAATTCACCTGCCTCTGCCCCATCACCGGGTACCCGGACTTCGCGACCATCCGCGTGAACTACATTCCGGACCGGTCCATCGTGGAACTGAAATCCCTCAAGCTGTACATCAACCGGTTCCGGGACCAGAGCCATTTTCACGAGGCGGTCACGAACCGGATTCTCGACGACCTGGTTGCGTGCGTCCACCCGAGATGGATGGAGGTGACCGGAGACTTCAATCCGCGCGGGAACGTGAAGACCGTCGTGCGCGTCGAGCACAACGCGGAATACCGGAGGGGGAGGACGGCGTGAAGGACGTGCAGAGCCAGGCGGACGACCGCAACATACCGATCGACCGGGTCGGAGTGAAGGGCCTGCGTTACCCGATCACGGTTCTGGACCGCGCCCGCAAGAAACAGCACACCATAGCCTCGGTCAACATGTTCGTGAACCTTCCCCACCGCTTCAGGGGCACGCACATGAGCCGGTTCGTGGAAATCCTCAGCGAGCACCGCGACGCGCTCCACATCGACACCATCAGCGACATTCTCGAAAAAATGAAGGACAGGCTGGACGCGGAGGAAGCGCACATGGAAGTGGCTTTCCCGTATTTCATCGAAAAGAAAGCCCCGGCCTCCGGAACAGCCAGCCTCATGGAATACGGGTGCTCCTATGTCGGCACTCTGGGCCGGCGTCGCGACTTCATTCTCGGCGTTTCGGTTCCAGTAACCACGGTGTGCCCGTGCTCGAAGGAGATCTCGGACCGCGGCGCGCACAACCAGCGGTCCGTCGTGACCATCCGGGCCCGCTTCCGCAAATTCGTCTGGATCGAGGAACTCGTCGAAACCGCGGAAGCGGCCGCCTCCTGTCCGATCTGGCCGCTCCTGAAACGCTCGGACGAGAAGGCGGTGACGGAACGGGCCTACGACCACCCGCGCTTTGTCGAGGACGTGGTTCGCGAGGTGGCGCTCCGGCTGGACAGGGACCCCCGCATCGTCTGGTACCGGGTCGAATCCGAAAACATGGAATCCATTCACAACCACAACGCATACGCCTCGATCGAACGCAGGCCGCCGTCCGCGAAGCCGGCCGGCGCATCCCCGCGGAAAGCGGCGGAACGAAAACGCCCCGTTTCCCGCGGAAAACGCCGCGGATGAGCGTTTCCCCGGTCCGGCCGGACCCGCCCCGCGATCGCCATCACCTCAGGGCCGTGGGATATCTCACCCTGACCGCCGCGCTGTGGAGCTTCGGCGGGGTTTTGATCAAATGGGTGGATTGGAACCCCATCGCCATCGCAGCCACGCGCAGCTGGATCGCGCTTCCCCTGCTGTTTCTGGCCGCGGGCAAAGGCCACATCGACCATTCGAAAACCCAGTGGGCCGGAGCCGTGGCATATGCCTGCACCGTGCTGTTGTTCGTCAGCGCGAACAAACTGACCACGGCCGCGAACGCCATCCTGCTCCAGTACACGGCTCCCGTGTACGTCGCCATTCTCGGGCATTTTCTTCTGCGTGAACGCGTGGACCGCACCGACGCTCTGGCCGTGGTGCTCGTGCTGGCCGGTATGTCGCTTTTCTTCCTGGACAAGCTCAGCGCGGCGAACGTTCTCGGAAACGGGGTCGCGGTGCTGAGCGGCGTGGCCTTCGCCTGGCTCGTGGTGCTGATGCGCCGGCAGAAGCACGGATCCCCCCTCGGCTCGGTCGTGCTGGGCAACCTGATCACCGGAATCGTCGGCATCCCCTTCATGCTCCATCCGCCCCGGGACGTGTCGAGTTGGACGGGCCTCCTCCTGCTCGGTGTTTTCCAGATCGGCTTCTCCTACCTGTTCTATGCCAGGGCCATACGCCACGTCACCGCCCTGGAGGGAATTCTGGTTCCCGTGATCGAACCGATACTCAACCCGATCTGGGCGTTCCTGTTCATCGGCGAAAGACCCGGACACTGGGCCTTCATCGGCGGCGTGGTCGTCATCGCCACCGTGATCCTCAGGTCCGTTCATTCCATACGATCCCGGAGGGTGGACGGTCCTGCGCCGCAGGGAGCCGCCTGACCCGGGAGTGACCGGAGCGGAAAAACCGCGCCGGAAGGCCGGATGCAGGCGCACCGCCGTCAACCGGCCTTATCCGCCTGTTTTCCGGGCCGTCCGGATCCGATTTTCCCCTTGATTTATGAGTCGTAAATGAGTATTTTTTAGAGACTCGATGACGGCCGGGCGAGCCGTCGCCACTCGCACCCTTGATCGGAGGATGGTATGGGCAAGGACCGGGATATCAAGAGCAAGGAAACCAAGAAAAAAGCGGGCAAGTCCCTGAAAGAAAAGCGCGAAGCGAAGAAGGCGAAAAAAGCGTCCAAGTCGATGTAGTCCGGCACCACACGCGTATTTCCGTCCGCATTCCAGATCGTTGGCCGGATGACGCGGCCAACGATCAATTTTTATAGCCCGCCGCTCCGTCCGGAGCGATGGTCATTGAACGGTAAAGGAGTCGTTTTTGGCAGTGGAAATCATGGACAAAATCGTTTCCCTGTGCAAGAGAAGGGGATTCATATTTCAGTCGAGCGAAATATACGGCGGCATCAACGCCTGCTATGATTACGGCCCGCTCGGCGTCGAACTCAAGCGCAATGTGAAGGAACAGTGGTGGCGGGCCATGGTGGTCGAGAACGAGGACATCGTGGGTCTCGACGCCGCCATTCTCATGCATCCGCGCGTCTGGGAGGCGTCGGGACACGTCGCCGGGTTCACGGATCCGCTGGTCGACTGCCGCCAGTGCAAACAGCGCTTCCGGCAGGACGAGATCGATCCTAAAAAATGGGAAAAGCGGCAGTGCCCCGCATGCGGCAACGCGAACGTTCTGACCGACGCTCGCCAGTTCAACCTCATGTTCAAAACACACATGGGCCCCGTTGAAGAGGACGCCACCGTCGTCTACCTGCGGCCCGAGACGGCGCAGGGCATTTATGTCAATTACAAAAACGTGATGGACTCCTCGCGCAAGAAGATCCCGTTCGGCATCGCCCAGATCGGCAAGGCGTTCCGGAACGAGATCACGCCCGGCAATTTCATTTTCCGCACCCGCGAATTCGAACAGATGGAAATGCAGTATTTTGTCAAGCCGGGAACGGACGAGGAAGTGTGGCGGGAGTGGAAGGACAGGCGCATGGCCTGGTACAAGCGGATCGGCATTCACCCGGAAAAACTCCGGTTCCGACAGCACGGGCCCGACGAGCTCGCGCATTACGCCAAAGCGGCCATGGACGTCGAGTACGAATACCCGATCGGCTGGAAGGAGCTGGAGGGAATTCACAACCGCACGGATTTCGACCTGTCCCGGCACCAGCAGTTCTCGGGCAAGGACCTGTCGTATTTCGACGACGCCACCCGCGAGCGCTTCATCCCGTACATCATCGAGACATCGGCCGGGTGCGACCGCACCGTTCTGACCTGCCTCATCGACGCCTACGAGGAGCAGAAGCTGGAGAACGACACGCGCACGGTTCTGCACTTCGACCCCAAGCTCGCGCCGGTGAAGGCCGCCGTGTTCCCGCTGGTGAACCGGGACGGAATGCCGGAACTCGCGCGCAAAATCATGGACGATCTGCGGGGCGAGTTCATCGCCTTTTACGACGACTCCGGCGCAGTGGGACGGCGGTATCGCCGCCAGGACGAGGCCGGAACGCCCTTCTGCGTCACTGTGGACTCACAGACATTGCAGGACGAAACCGTCACGGTCCGCGACCGGGACTCCATGAACCAGGACCGGGTGGCCATACGCGGCCTGGTTCCGGAACTGAGGAAGCGGATTTGGGGAAAATGAATAACCGGTCATTCCTCCCGCTTCAGCAGGAGGATGCCGGGATGCGTTTCACATAAACCCAATTTATTCGAGAGGAGGTACCCATGGCTCAGGGAAGAGGCACCGTGAACAAAGTCATTCTGTTGGGACGACTCGGGGCCGACCCGCAGCTGAAGTACACTCCTTCCGGACGGGCAACCGTGAACTTCAACTTGGCGACGAATCAGGTCTGGAAGGATCAGGAAGGGAAGCAGCAGGAGAAAACGGACTGGTCCCGGGTGGTCGCCTGGGGCAAGCTCGCTGAAATCATGGGCGAGTACCTGAAAAAGGGCGGTCTGGTGTACATCGAGGGCCGCCTCCAGACCCGGTCGTACGAGGACACCAGCGGCGTGAAGAAGTTCATCACCGAAGTCGTGGCCCAGGAAATGGAAATGCTGGGCGGCGGAAAGCGGGGCGAGAGCCCGGAGGGGGCGCCTGAAGCGCCTCCCGCGGGCGAAGGGGTTCCGGATCCATCCGACGTTTCCGATCTTCCGTTCTGACGGCCGGGGATGGAAACCCTTCCTGAAAAAACGATCGATCAGCTGGTGCGGGCCGCTTCTGCGGCCCGCGCTTTTGCGTATGCGCCCTATTCGAAATTCCGCGTCGGCGCCGCGCTCCTGTGTCCGGACGGACGCATGATCACGGGATGCAACGTCGAGAACGTCTCTTACGGTCTCACGGTTTGCGCCGAGCGTACGGCTGTGCTCAAAGCCGTATCGGAAGGGGCCCGGTCATTCGATGCGGTCGCGGTGTGCGCGGACACAGACGAGCCGGTCACGCCCTGCGGCGCCTGCAGGCAGGTGCTGGCGGAGTTCAATCCCGCCATGACCGTGATCTGCTGCACCCCCTCCGGGACTAATATCGTTTATTCTCTTTCCGAACTGCTGCCCAACGCCTTCAATCTGAAAAAGTAAAAAAACGCAGGCCAAGGTCTGCGATTCTTTTCAAATAAAAACTTCCCGCGGGTTGTTCAAAACCCGCGGGAAGTTTTTATTTGACCCGGAACCCGAAACTCGAAACTCGGAACCGAGTGTTTACTCCAGCTCGAATCCCCCTTCCAGGCGGATGTCCCTGGACGAGCTCCCGACCAGCACCTTGAACCGGCCGGGTTCGGCCTTCCAGTCCTTCGACGCCGGATCCCAGAAGGACAGGGCGGACCGGTCGAGGCTGAAATCGACCGTCCGGCTCTGTCCCGGTTCAAGTCGGACCTTGCGGAAAGCCTTGAGCTCTTTCTTCGGACGGTCCACGCTCGATTCCGTGTCCGACACGTACACCTGAACCACTTCCGCGCCCGCGACCGGACCCGTGTTCCGGACCGAAACCCGGACCTTGACTTTTCCGTCCGCTCCGATACGGGACGGCGACACCTTGAGCTTGCCGTATTCAAAGGTCGTATAGCTCAGCCCGTGGCCGAAGGGAAAGAGCGGTTCGATTCCATATCGATCAAAATATCGGTACCCGACGTAAAGACCCTCCGAGTATTCCACTCTCCCCTTCTCTCCGGGGAAACGGCCGTATGCCGGGCAATCCTCCCATTTTCGGGCGAATGTCGTCGGCAGTTTGCCGGATGGATTCGCGTCGCCGAACAGGATATCCGCGATCGCGGTTCCGCCTTCCTGACCCGGGAACCAGACCTGTACCAGCGCCTCGACGGAATCAACCCACGCGTTCATGTCGATCATGGCGCCTGAGTAGAGCACCACGGCGGTGTTTGGATTCACCGCCGAAACCGCGCGGATCAGCTCCTCCTGGGCCGGATCGAGCCTCAGGTCCGGCCTGTCGAAGCCCTCTGACTCCTCGCGTTCCGTGGAACCGGCGAACACGACGGCCGCGTCCGCTCCCCTCGCCGCCTCGACCGCGAGCGACAATTCGTCCTGCTTGCCGGCAGACTCGTTTTTCCACGCGAGCACAGCGTCCGCCCCTCCTGGTCCTTCGTACATCTCGATCCGGATGGGATGGACGCTCCCCGCCTTCAGGTTCACCCGTCCGGTTTTATACGTCAGTGCGTGCTGGCCCCAGTTGTCGACCAGCAGTCTGCCGTCGAGCCAGAGGCGCGATCCGTCATCTGAACCGATCCCGATGGAATAAGTCCCGGATTCCGTCGGCACCAGGCTGCCGGTCCAGCGCACGGAAAACCCGTCCGCCGGAAGAGCCGGATGGGGCGACTGGTCGCCCCAGTGGAAAGCGATCATGGAGTCTGTGCGTACGACTGTAGGCGATCCCTGGAGATCCGGATTCGTGAAGTATTCGCCGACCAGGCCGCGGCGTTCGGATCGATGACCGGACGGGGACAGGTTGATGGAATCGACCGGAGTCAAATCCATGGCTTCCGGGACTCCCCTCGCGGAGCGGATGTCCACTGTCGCACCCAGCTTCCGCTGAATGCACTCCAGCGGAGAAACAGCGATGAGTGGGTCGACTTTCGAGCTTCCGCCGCCGCCGGTCACGGCTTTCTCCGCATGCGGACCGATAACGGCAATGGACAGTATCCTTTTGCGGTCCAGCGGCAGCATTCCAGCCGAATTTTTCAGAAGAACCGCGCTCTCGCGGGCCGCCTGCAGGGCCACGGCGGCCTGGACAGGCGTGTCTACGGCCGCCTCTCCGGCACGGGTTGAATCGAAAAGTCCGGCCGCCAGCATGGTGCGCAGCATCCGGAAAACCTTGTCGTCCAGAGTCTTTTCCGGGACGCGGCCTTTGCGGATCGCGGCCAGAACCGCCTCCTTCGTGAGATACTGGCCGCCAGGCATCTCCAGGTCGAGCCCGCCGTTCAGCGTGGAATCAACATCGTGCACCGCACCCCAGTCGGACATGACCAGTCCCTTAAAGCCCCATTCGTTTTTCAAAACGTCCGTCAAAAGCCAGGGATGCGCGCAACAATACGGTCCGTTCAGCCGGTTGTACGCGCCCATCACGGCCCACACGCCGGCCTCCTGAACCGAGGCCTTGAAGGCCGGAAAGTATATTTCCCTGAGCGTCCGCTCATCCACGGCCGCGTTGATCGTGAAGCGTTCGCTTTCCTGGTTGTTCACGGCAAAGTGTTTCACGGTCGCGATGACGCCCTTTGCCTGCATGCCCCGGATATAGGAAACCGCCATGCGGGACGCCAGGAACGGATCTTCCCCGAAGCTCTCGAAGTTGCGGCCGCCATGCGGCACGCGGTGTATGTTGACGCACGGCCCGAGCAGGACATTCAGCCCCTTGCCCCGTGTCTCGACCGCGATCGCGCTTCCCACCTTTCCGACAAGAACCGGGTCCCAGGTCGCGGCCATGGCCACGCCGGACGGAAAAGCGGTCGACCGGCCCTTTCGCACGCCCAGCGGGCCGTCCGCCATTTTCATGGAAGGAATGCCGAGCCTGGGAACCGGCCTGGAATCGAATCCGGTGCCGGACAGCATGTCGGCTTTCTCCTCCAGGGTCATCTGCGACAGCAGTTTCGCGGCCCTGGAATCGACGTCCGCGGGGCCGGAGCAGGCTGTCCAGACTGCGGCTGCGAGCAAAGCCGGCAGAATCGGAATTTTCACTTTTCGCATGTGAAGAGCCTCCGTTTGGGATCGAAGTTCGAACACCCTTTAAAGTAGCGCTTTTTTATCCGGCCACTCAAGTAAAAGAATGTAAAAGAAGAAGGTTTCCTTCTTTAAAAATGCAGAACCTCCCGCGGGTTTTTACAAGCCCGCGGGAGGTTGGTCTTATCATCACATGCAAAAAGCGGGAAACATATCCCGCTTTTGAATGTCAAATGCGACGCACCTTGAAGATGCGTCGCATTTGTCGCAGACCCCGGGGTCGGACTCTCAGAACGTGTACTCCAGCCCTCCGCCGATTTCAAAACCCGTCAGCCATTTTGTATCATGCAGGGAATAGTCCCTGCCCCGGAACACCTTCAGTTCCCCCTTCAGCTTCATCTCCGGGCTCACCTGCCGTTCCGGACCGAATCCCACTCCCGCCTGGTAGCCCTGGGTGATCTCGTCTGTTTTGAAAAAATAGCGCGCTTCCACCGAATAATTGAGAGCCGTCTGCGGGTTCAACCGCCTGCGGTACCGGACCATGGTTTCGAATTCGTCCCGCTGCATCTTGAATTCCGCGTCCGTGCCGGGCATGTAGATCACGCTCTTGCTCCGGCTCCTGAACCGGCCGAACAGCCAGAGCAGATCATATCCCATGTACTGCTTGTACTGGCCCGCGGCCATGACTTTGGCGCCCGATTTCATCATGTCCGCGTCATCGTACACGTCTTTTCCGTATACGGTGACCGTGAGATCAAGGGATACCGCGGACACATCCGATGTCTGATAATCAATGCCGCCCGTGAGCAGGAGTTCGGCGCCCTGCTTGTATGTTTTCATCCCTTCCATCGGCACATACCCGCCTTTATGCTGGTAGGAGGCACCGAGGCCGAGAACGGTCTGGTCGTTGAGGGGTTTTGCCCAGGTGATTCCCGGCGATATGGAAAATCCCTGGCCGAAAACCGGAACCCGGTAATTGAAAAAACTGCTGCTCAGGCCGATGGATGTGGCAAATTCTTCGGCCTTCAGCTCCCGTTTTCCGGTCGGCAGTCCGATGCCCAGGTTCAGCAGGAGATTCCGGTCCTCCATGTAATAATTCGCGGAGACCTGGGCGTCCGAAATCCCGCTGAGGCTGCTGAATTGCCCGCTGGTCACCGAAGCGGCTCCCAAGCTCACGGTCATCGCCGCGTTCCGATTCAACGGATAATAAATTTCCACCGGGAAGCTGGATTCGGAGAGGCGTAAAGTATCCGTGACGGACCAGGACTGGTAAACGCCCCCGATTCGTACCCGGCCCTGGCTGGAAATTACGTCCGGGCTTTCGTCCGCGGCCAATGCCGCTGAAGCGCACAGAATCAGGGAGAAAAAACGGAACGATTTCATGGTCCCTCCGGGGCCTATCGTATCAATGCCATTTTGCGGCTGGTCGCGAATTCGCCGGCCCGGACACGGCAGACATACACACCGCTCGGCACGGGCCTGCCGGAATCATCGCGGCCGTTCCAAACGGCTTCGTGAACGCCGGCTCCCCGCACGCCGGATTCCAGGGTACGGATCTTCCGGCCGAGTCCGTCGAACACGTCGACGGACACGCGGCCCTTATGCGCCAGGCTGTATTCAATGCGGGTTTCCGGGTTGAAAGGATTCGGGAAATTCGGTTTCAGCGCGAATCGGTATGGCTCGAGCGGCAGGCCCCGGCCGGCCGATTCCGCGAACTCCTCCGTGCCGACGATCAATTTCAGGTGAAGTCCGGTTCCATCTTTCGGGACTTCCGCTTCGGCCCCGCCGTTCTTCAGGTCAAGACAGCATTCACGGTCCGTGTCGAGCAGCCAGGTTTTGAATCCTGCCGGCAGATCCGCCATTCCGTCGATCCGGACCACCACGCGCTTGTCCTTCGCGGCCGGTCTCAAATCAATGTCCCATGCGGCGCCCTGTTCTGAAACCGCCATGAAATTCCCCGCGTACCGGTTGCCTTTCGCGTCCGTCACGCTGAGAATCAGACGATCGCCTATGGGCGGAGCTTCGAGGTAATCCTCCGGGTCCGCGCCGTCTTCGGCCGTCCGGAGCATGCCGACGCGCGTTTTCCCGCTTCGCAGTCTGGATTCAACACCGGAGCCGGACAGGTCCAGGATGAATTCCTGCCGGTCCATTGTTCCGGGAGGTGATGCCTTGGGCGTCCCGGACATGGGAGGCACCTGAAGGACAATGGGAGACGTCGTCCGATTATAAACGAAGTATCCCCTCCACGGTTCGAGTGCTGTCTGATTATAGGCATACTCACCCGTTCCCGGATAGAATACAACCGGCGCCTGCAAAGAAGTGCCGGAGACACCCGTGGCTGAAAGAATCCGGCTCCAGTTGATGCTGTACGCGAACGGGTTTCCGATCATGTTCCAGCCCGGCTGCAGCGTGATACGGTAATTCACCGTCGTCCAATCGGTCGGTCCGGTCCCTGTTCTCTGTATGGCCGGGGTCTCGCTCACGTTCCGGAGGTCCAGATTCAGGGGCTCGCGCGATATGAGCCAGAACGCGATGCCTGGCCTGAAATTCAGATTATCGGCAGCCGTGAATTCCGGATATTCCCGGTAACGGCCGCTCATGTAATAAAATAGCCGCCAGGTCTTGGGCCCGTATTCGCCCAGACCTTCCAGAACGGTCGGGATCCGTCCATCCGCGAGTACATAGGGGATGGTGAAAAAAGCATACATCCCCGTATGAACGTGCACTTCGTCACCTGTGAATGTCAGCAGAGGCGCCCGCACTGATCCGCCTGTATAGATGATGTCCGGCGAACTCGGGCTGTTCGAAACGATACGCACCTGACCGCCGGTAAACGCCACTTCAGTCGGATAAAAACGTACCAGGACCGGGATGGAATCTCCGGGCGCGACCGTGAAGGCCGGAGGCGCGGTCAGGGCAGGCGGGATAATCGTGTATGCCAAAGGTCCGTTCTGACGGATATAGAGCGAATCGATGGTCAGTGTGCCGGTGCCGGTGTTCACAATGTAGGCCGAAAGTGTGTCCGCCTGGAACTGCTCCAGTGTGTCGAACATAAAATAATAATATTCTGTCTGTCCCAGAGCCAGATTCCGTATCGTCACCTCCGGCTCCGGCGGCTCCGGGATGCGCATGAAACCCGAATAAATCGCACCTCCGCTGTCCGTGGCCGCATAGATCCGGTTGTCCGGTCCCACTGAAACCGACCGGACGGAGTTCGCCGGAAGTCCGGAATTCCCGACCCGATAAATGTTGGATACTGTTGCGCCCGCCGTCGCGGTCGGTGGAATCACACGCGCCAGGCCGCCGGATGTGCCGAGCCACAGATTCCCGTCCAGGTCGGATGCGATGGAGCGGACATCCGGAGAAGGAAGGCCGGCTGTCAGGGGAGCGGACCACGCTGTACCGGAGTACCTGGCGATGCCGGATCCGTACGTGCCCGCCCAGACGCCTCCTGTCGCATCCGCCCACAGGGTCTGTATGGCGCCTGGACCTGTCTGGCTCGCTTCGATCCATGCGGGCGTGGCCGGGTCAAATCTGATCGGCCCCGTGCTCTGCATGTCCGCGATCCAGACCGTACCGTCCAAGCCCACGGACACATTCTGAATTTCATAGGCGCCCGCCGGAAGCGGGGGTTCTGAATCGATGTTGTACGTCGTCCAGGACGTCCCATTGTAACGGCCCACGCCGTTGAATGTGCCGATCCAGACATCCCCGTTCACGGGCGAGACCGCGACGGATGAGACATAATCTCCCGGAAATCCCGTGGTTGGGACCGGGTTCTCGAGTGCGTATCGTATCCAGTCCGTACCGTTATAATGCAGCACCCCATATCCGTATGTCCCCACCCATGCCCGGCCCTCGGCATCCAGGGCCAGAGAAGTAAACTCTCCTTCAAGCAGACCGAACGAATCCGCGGTCCATGCCATCCCCGTAACCCCGTCGAAATAGTATATGCGGTCCGAGGAACAGGCCCATCTCGAGCTGCTCGCTGTCACTGCCGCGGCGATGAGGCCTTCCTCTTCAAGGCCCAGGTCCGATAGATCCACATCCGTCCATGTCGTTCCGCCTGAAAATTGAGCGAGGCCGTCTGTCGCGGTTCCGACCCAGACCGCGCCGGATCCGGCCGGCAGAACCGAAGTAATGATGTTGTCCGCATCCAACTGCCGATAGGCGTTCCAGGCCGCGCCGTCATAACGGGAAAGGCCGCTGTCCGCGGTGCCGATCCAGATTATCCCCGCGGCCGTATCCGCAGCGATGCACGCCAGCGCGGTGGAAGGCAGACCGCCTCCGGTAGCGGCGGTGTCGAATATCCTCCACCCTGCCGTCATCTGCATCTGGGCCGCACCGCCCGAGGCCGTGGCCGCCCACGCCAGACCATCCCGGTCAACGGTCATCCCGGTGATCACCTGACCGGCCAGATTTTCCGTCATATCGGTGAATTGGGACCCGTCCGAAGACCGCACGATGCCCCTCTGCGTGCCGGCCCACAGAAAACCCGCGCCCTGCGCCAGACTGGTTACGGTGTCCGAAGGAAGCGAATTGACGCCGCTGATCGGAGCGAGCCAGACCTGGGAGGTCAGATTCCGACGGCCCAGTCCTTTGACCGTACCGATATATAAGTTGCCGTTGAAGAGGGCCAAGGCATTGATCGTGTCGCTTCCCACGGAATCCCTGCGGTAGATCCGGAAAACCGGGGACCCGCCGTAACGCACCAATCCTTTCCCGAAAGTCCCGACCCAGAGCTGGCTGCGCAGCGTGTCGAACGCCAGAGCCGTGATGTGATTCGAGGGGAGTGGCGAGTTGGCTGTGTTGAAGTACTGGATGACCTGCCGCGAATTTCTATCGATCTGGACAAGCCCGCCTGTGGTGCCGACCCACAGGTCATTGTCCGCCTCGGCCAGTGCCGTGATGTGATTGCCGTTGGTAAATTGTTCCCAATCCGCATATTGCGCGCGGGCCGGGCCTGCGAGAAAAACGGCCGCGAGCATCATCCAGGCTGGTATTTTCCGGGTATTCATGCGCGTCTCCTGTTCATGGCATGCCCTCCTCCTCCACTGCGTCCGGCCGGTTCACGGCACGGTGTCCGGGAGAGGGGGGGGCTCGGGAAGATCAGGCGCCACGAAGGACTCCGTTGGAACTTCGCCGGCCTTGCGGACATCCTTGCCCAGAATGAAATTGGAGCCCATATTGGTCTGCACCGTGTTCAGACGGTCATGCATCAGCGATTCCGGGCTGATCAGCGGCTGGACCAGCCGGTCCGCGGTCCTCGGACGGCTCTCGGACGGCCGCCATCCCGATTCCACGGCGCGTGCCAGAATGGTAGCGGAACGGAGCTTCTGCTGCGCGGACCTGTACTGGGGATCCAATTGAACGGCCTTCCGGTATTGCGCGGCGGCTTTCTGGAACTGACCCTTGTCTTCGAGATCGAGGCCGTTGCAATACACCATGAAGGCCTGCAGATTTTTCGTGGGAACGGTCAGGATGCGCCGGCGTTCAGCCGGGGTGGGATCCACGCCGAGACGGTCGAGCACCTTGAACGCGAGGTCCTTTTCCGCGCGCAGCAGATTTTTAAACGCATCGGAGAGAGTCACCGGCCGGGTCGCGGCCGCGTCCTCGACCGAAGTCTTGAGCGTGACCGCCTCCATTCGCATCTTCAGCGACGCATCCACTGCAAGTCCGCCTCTCACCACGCGGCCCGCGCTGAGCATGAGGCCGAACCGGGCGGCCTGTGATTCGTCCACCAGTCCGGTTTGTCCGAGCTTGACCTCGTCGAACAGGGACTGGACGCGCACGCG
>JAFGAX010000155.1 GCA_016933415.1 bacterium | reverse complement strand
GCCCCGTCTCCGACCAGCAGAACAAAACGGGGCGCCGGATTCCATTCGGCAGCCGCGAAACGGAAAAAATCCCGTATGGCCGAAGGAGCGGGTATTCCGTAATTGAATTCCGCGTATATGGAATCCAGGTCCGCGGTCACCACGCGGTATCCCTGGCTTTCCCGTAAATCGATCCAGTCCCTGAGCGCGTCCCTGCCGAGCGTGTCGGAGGGCGTGACCACCAGAATGTCCGCGCCGCGTCCGGGAACCCGGAGCGAAACCGATGGCATGCAGGTCACGGTGTCCGGCGCCAGCTTTCCGGCCCGTGTCACGGCAACGTATTCGACGGATTCGTCCACGATTCTGTCCTGGAAAAAGAGCGTGTATCCTTTCTGCCCCAGTGAATCGGTGGTCAGGAGTGTCCGGAACCCCGTGAGTTTTCCGGATCCGGCCTTGTACAACTCAATGTCCGGGGTTTCAAATCCCTCGACGCGGAAAGGGCAGAGCGTTCCCGCGGAAAGCAGCGGCGGCTTGAAACGGATGAAGCGGCCGTCCGCCGCGTAGAGTCTCGGATAGGTCAGTTCGAACCAGTCAATCGACACAACGGAACGCTCGCCTTCCGACGACCGGTTGACCGCGGTGAGTGTGTTTCTGCCGTCGATCAAATGGGATGGGCTGAAATCCTCGCCGTGAACCACAACCGGCGCGTTTTCGCTCCAGGTGTCGGAAAGCATGACTCTGTTGTTGATCAGGAAATCGACGGGCTGCGGTCCCGACCCCGAGGTCTGTCCCTGAAACTTGAGCCGCATGGAAGCGGTTTGCACCGCGTACAGATCCGGATGCGGGAGCGTGAAAGGCAGCGTGTGGCTCTGCCCTCCCCTCGGCGCATAGGTCATGACCCAGAATTCAGGGTCGTCCAGCGTATCCGCGATGCTGTTTCCCAAACGGTTGAAAATCCCATCCTGTTCGATGTGCTCCGTCCACGGAAACGATCTCGGGAAAGAAACACTGCCGTCCGTGGCCGGAACAGCGACCTGCTGTTCCGCGTAACGGCTGCCCGGTCCGTCCTTGACGACCAGCCAGACGACATTGTCCGTGGTGTACGGGTTGAGCCGCTGCTCCCCGGGTTTGGCCGTATCCCATTGCCGTTTTCCGAAAAATTCGACCGCGTCCGGAAAATCGAATGATCCATCCTCCTCGCCGATCACGCGGATGGGGATTTCCCCTTCCGGGCCGATGACGGACAGCCGCCTGGGATCGATATCGGAGACGTCCCATCCTGCCGTGACCACGAGGCTCCGTGGCACGTGATAGAAGCCTTCCTGTGTGTACCGGATCTGAACGCAGGGCGGTTTAAAAGGCAGGGGCCCGGGGGACACGGCGGATTTCGACAGGGAGGCGGCCTTTCCGTCCGGTTTTTTCCAATCGGATCCGAGAGGCGGGTGTCCGGTTACACGGATATTCCGGCCCGTCACCCGGACCGTGATTTCTGAAGTCCATTTTCCGGAACCGGCAGAGGGCGGTTCCGTATCCGGTTCCAATCGGATCGAAAAAACGCTGCGGCCGTTGTCCCGGCCCAGGTCAGTCACCGTAATGGACGGTTGTTTCTCTACCGCCGTATAGATCTGACCCGCCTCATTCTCCCCGGTCAGGGCGATGTCGTCCGCCCAGCTGAACTGCTGCGCATCCGGGGCGGATGAAAATGAACGGCTCTCTTCCAGAACCGAAGGGACGGACTCATCGCATGTGACGAAAACAGTGACCGAGCGCCGCAAGGCGACACCCGGCCGGCCGGATCCATCCGTCAGACAGGGCGCGGGGAAGCGCGCGGTCACCCGCACCGCGTCCGTTCCGGCCGGAAACGCGGACCAGGAGGCCTGGCCGGCGCAAGCCGACCCATCCGGTCCGACCGGCCGGAAGGCGACGGCCAGCAGGATCAGGGAAAGGATACCGGCGTTTTTGCGCATTTCAGGCATCCGTTCCCTGACGGACGCCGGCCGTCAAAACGCGCATCAGATTTTCATAATCGGAGACTTTTTCCATGGCCTCATTCTCGAACACCGTGATGCTGCCGGTCTCCTCCGAAACGGCGATCACAAGGGCGTCCGATTCCTCAGACATTCCCATGGCGGCCCGGTGACGCGTGCCCCACAGTTCTTCGGACCTGGGATTTTTGCTGAGCGGCAGAATGCACTTGGCCGCTTCGATCATGTCGTTCTGGATGACCACCGCGCCGTCGTGCAGCGGAGAGCGGGGGTTGAAGATGGAAACGACCAGAGAGGCGCTGACCAGGGCCTGCATCCGGACTCCGGTCTCGATGATGGCACGCATGCCGGTGTCCCTCCCCAGAACGACAAGCCCGCCGTACCCCCGCCTGGAAAGCTCCAGGCAGGCTTTCGCCACTTCCTCTGAAACCGGGCTGGTCTGTTCCCTGGCGATCATACGCACCAGGCGGTTTTGCCCCATAATGGTCAAAATCCGCCTCAGTTCCGGCTGAAAAATGATAATAAAGGCGACCAGCCAGACTGTACTCAGGTTCCGGAAGATCCAGCTCAACTCCTGCATGTTCAAGGATTGTGCCAGAAACGACGCCGCGAAGATAAGCACCAGCCCGACGAACATCTGGACGGCCCGGGTTCTCCGCATCAGCAGGTAGAGATTGTAGAAGATGATGGATACCGCGATGACGTCCAGGACGTCGATGAGGCTGACCTCCAGGAAGCCGATCCGGAACAGGGTCATCCAGTTGTCCACGGCGTCACTCCGAGAGGCGGATCCGGTCCGCGATCCGCACGACCTGCGCCATTTCGGCCACGTCATGAACGCGGACCAGACGGGCGCCCAGAAAGGAAGCCAGCGCCACGGCGGAAGCGGTGCCGTGCAGACGGCCGGCTTCTGCGATTCCCAGGGCGGCGCCGATGAACGATTTCCGCGACGGACCGACGCACACGGGCCTTCCCAGGGCCGTGAACGCCTCCATCCGCCGGATCAGCCGGAAGCAGTCCTCCGCGGATTTCCCGAATCCGATGCCGGGATCGAAAATCAGCCGGTCTGCGGAAAGGCCGGCCCGGACGGCCCGCTCCAGTGTCTCTGAAAAAAACCGCGTGATTTCGCCGATCAGGTCCGCGTAGTCCGTGTTTTTCTGCATGGATTCGGGGGATCCCCGTTTATGCATGACGATCACCGCCGCGTCATGGGCGGCCGCGACTTCGATCATGGCCGGATCGTCCGCCAGTCCGCCGACGTCATTGATCCAGTGCGCGCCGTTCCGGAGGGCCGCCTCCGCGACGCCGGCCCGGCGCGTATCCACGGATATCGGAAGGTCCACGGCCGCGGCCACGGCTCTGATCACGGGCAGTATCCGGGACTTCTCCTCCTCCTCCGGAACCGGCCGGCTGCCCGGCCGCGTCGATTCCCCGCCGATGTCGATTCCATCCGCACCCTGTTCGGCCATCTGCACCGCGCGGCGCACCGCGGACGGCACATCCGGATACCGTCCGCCGTCATAGAAGGAATCGGGCGTGACGTTCAGAATGCCGAGTATGTGCGTCCGGCGGGAAAGCGCGAGCACGCGATCCCCGATGCGCAGATCGGGAACCGGCCCGGAGTCAGGGCCGTCGGACGTGAGCCGGCGGTCCGGGCGCGGCAAGTGGCCCTCTCCGGACAGACGGTTCATTCCGTGTGCTGAACGCCCGGGTTTCGTCCGGGTGAAGCCGGCTTGGGCGCGGTTTTCCGCTTGCGGACCGCGGGCAGCGGCTTGCCCGCAAGGATGCGGTCGATTTCGCCGCCGTCCAGTATCTCTTTCTCCAGGAGCGCGGCCGCGAGCCTGTGCAGAAGCGCTTCATTGTCCCGGATGAGTTTTTCCGCGCGGTCCGAGCCTTCCTGCACGATCCGCTTGACTTCCAGGTCGATGAGGACGGCGGTCTGCTCGCTGTGGTCCCGGTGCCGGGCGATTTCGCGGCCGAGGAATATCTCCTCGGTCTTCTTTCCGAAGGTCACGGGCCCGACCTTCTCGCTCATGCCCCATTCGCATACCATTTTCCGGGCGAGTTCCGTTGCGCGTTCGATGTCATTCCCGGCACCGGTGCTCAATTCGCCCGTTACGAGCTTTTCCGCGATGCGTCCGGCCAGCAGGTGGGTCATCAGCGTCTCGCAGTAGCTCCTGCTGTAATTGTGCTTCTCATCGATCGGCAGAAAGGAGGTGACGCCGAGGGCCCGGCCCCGGGGGATGATGGTCACCTTGTGCACCGGGTCGGATCCGGGAATCAGCTTGGATACCAGCACATGTCCGGATTCATGATAGGCCGTGGCGCGCTTCTCCTCCTCCGAAATGACCAGGCTTTTGCGCTCCACCCCCATCATGACCTTGTCCTTGGCCTCCTCAAAGTCGGCCATCTCGACCTGTTTCTTGTTCCGCCGCGCGGCCAGCAACGCGGCCTCGTTCACCAGATTCGCGAGGTCCGCGCCCGAGAATCCCGGCGTGCCCTTGGCCAGCACCATGAGATCCACTTTAACGGCGAGGGGGATTTTCCGCGTATGCACCTTGAGAATGCCCTCGCGTCCGCGGAAATCGGGCCGGTCCACCACCACCTGCCGGTCGAAACGGCCGGGCCGCAGCAGCGCGGTGTCCAGCACATCCGGCCGGTTCG
Organism: bacterium; assembly: GCA_016933415.1. Classification (GTDB taxonomy): domain Bacteria; phylum Zhuqueibacterota; class QNDG01; order QNDG01; family DTFT01; genus JAFGAX01. The sequence continues at coordinate 30,257 of JAFGAX010000155.1, read as the reverse complement.
TGGCCGCGATGAGTATCACGCCCTCGTTGGTGTCGAATCCGTCCATTTCGACGAGCAATTGATTCAACGTCTGTTCCCGCTCGTCGTGACCGCCGCCGAGACCCGCGCCCCGGTGCCGTCCGACTGCGTCGATTTCATCGATGAAGATGATGCAGGGCGCGCTTCGCTTGCCCTGCTCGAACAGATCACGGACCCGCGACGCGCCGACGCCCACGAACATTTCGACGAAATCGGCGCCGGAAATGCTGAAAAACGGAACACCCGCCTCTCCGGCCACGGCCTTGGCGAGCAGGGTTTTTCCGGTTCCCGGAGGCCCGAGCAGGAGAACGCCCTTGGGGATGCGTCCTCCGAGGGTCTGAAACTTGTCGGGCTCCTTGAGGAACTCGATCACCTCCTGAAGCTCCTGCTTGGCCTCGTCCGCTCCGGCCACATCCTTGAAGGTGATTTTGGGCTTGTTCTCGGTCAGCAGTTTGGCGCGGCTTTTCCCGAAACTGAACAGGCCTTTCGGCGCCCCGCTCTGGGTTCTCCGCCAGATGAACAGAAAATAAGACAGCAGCAGAATCCACGGCAGAAGATTGAACAGGATGAATCCGAACCACTCCGTGGATCTCCCGCGCAACTCGTACCGGAGCCCGATCCGGTCCCATTCCTGAACCATGGCACGGTCGACATCGAACGGAAGAACGGTTTTGAACCGCTTGTACCGGATGGTGCGGTTGCCCTTGGTCATCGTCTCTTCATACCGCAATTCGCCGTGGAATTCCCGGTCCTGAACCACGGCTTTCTCCACCGCGCCGGCCAGCAGAAGACGCTGGCTTTCGGGATAAGCGATTTCCACTTCCCGGGATTTTCTTGGATTGAAGATGCTGCCGAGGTAGATGGCCAGAAAGACGAGGAAGATCCACATCAATCCGTTCCGCGCAAGGCGTTTCCAGGGCGGGTCCTGCGATTTATTCGGAGGTAGGGGCTGTTTCTCCATCGGATTCCGTCTCACGGGTTTTGGTTCGGGGATGCCGGGCCGCGGTCGGCTTCAGCCTTGAGGTATTGCCGGGTGCCTGTCGTAATCCGGACCCGGTCATCCATCCTGAATCCGACGATCCAGATCGGTCCGTCGGCATCGGTCAGGATGGGAATTCTGCTGCGAAGACAATTGGGGATTTTTTCATCAATGAAAAAACGCTTCACCTTTTTGGGGGCCTGCATGCCGAGCGGTGAAAACCGGTCGCCTGTCCGGTAATAACGCAACCGAAGCGGCGGCCGGACTTTTTCCGCATCGAAAAATTCGTTTCGGGAATTTGTCTGCTTCAGCATGACGGGATCAACGGATCCCTCATGAAAGGACACCCGGATCCGGGTTCCCCCGTCCAGAGAAGCCCATTCTCCAGCCTGAATGTCCACGGAACACATTCCAGGAGCCGCGGATCCGAGAAAAATCAGCTGATTCCCGCAACGATGGACTTGGATGCCGTTCCGTAACAGCACCTTCCGGCCGCTTCCCGAGCGTTCCGCAAGGCTGAGAACACGTTCATAAGCGGCTGCATCCAGTTCAGCCGCTTCATCCGTCAGTTCCCGGGCAATTCTTGAAATAATGCCTTTCCGGATGACGATAAAATAATGTAAAAACGGTAAAATATCAAGCCTTATTTCTCCCCAGGGTCCGGGCCGGGCGGCCTGGGAAAAAGCCCTTTCACTCTCCTGTTCGATGAAATCCCAGGATTCCCCCGCGGATTCTCCGAACCTGCAGAGTGTGGTCACTGCGCCCCTGCCGAACTGACGTTTCAGGCCGGGGATGATTTTCCGCCGAACCCGGTTGCGGCGAAACCGCGTATCCAGGTTGGTTGCGTCTTCGCGGAATACGAGCTTCCTTTCCGTAACCTGTTTTTCGATGTCCCTTCGGCCGGCGAAAAGAAGCGGACGGATCAACGATCCGTTCTGAGGCCGCATGCCCCTGGCGCCGCGAAGACCCGCCCCCCGGAGCAGATTGAGAAGAATGGTTTCAGCCTGATCGTCCGCATGATGTCCGACTGCGATCCTTGCGAAATTCAGCCGGCTCATCATTTCTCCGAGCAGTCGGTATCTCAGAATTCTGGCGGATTCTTCGGTCGATTTTCCAGACCGGTCCGCGAAGCCGGACACATCGGCTTTTTCGCTGAAAAACGGCAGCCCCAGGGATTCGGACAGGGAACCGACAAAACGCTCGTCCTCATCCGCGTTTTCACCCCTCAGGCCGTGATTCACATGCGCCACGGCCAAAGTCAGGTCCAGGTCCGTCCGAATTCCGTTGAAACAGTCCAGCAGAACCACCGAGTCAATGCCTCCGGATACCGCGATCAGGATCTTGTCACCCGGCAGGACGAGACGGTGCGTCAGACAATAAGATAGAAATCGGTCCGTGAATTTCATTGCGTACCAAAAAAAATGACCTTGCCGGCTTCCGGAAGGTCATTGAACCAGGGCTTCTGTTGTAGCGGTGCAGGGATTTGAACCCCGGACACGCGGATTATGATTCCGCTGCTCTGCCAACTGAGCTACACCGCCATACTTAATATTTTCCGGAAGTTAATTTAATCAATCAAACCGCAAAAATCAAGGGATTTCGAAGTATCCCGGCGTCTCATGAAGCCGTTCCCGGAATCATAAATCCCCTCTGTTCCTGTTCAAAATAGGGTATGGTCTGCCGCTTGTTCACTTCCCGGTGGAATTCCAGCAGCAGTTCGCGCACATTTTCGCTGGAATCCATGCTCATGGCCTCCGCCACGAGTTCCTCGCACTCGGCGATGCGTACGGCCCTGACCCGCTCCTTGACTTCCATGAGCATGGAGGGACTCATGCTGAGCTGGCGCAATCCCAGTCCGATCAGAATGGCCGTGTACATCGGGCTTCCGGCCATCTCGCCGCACAGAGACACGGATTTTCCGACGTCGTTCGCGGCTTTGATGGCGCCCTGGAGCAGCCTCAATACGGCCGGATTCAGAGGCTGATAGAACTTGGCGACTTTTTCATTGTTCCGGTCCACGGCCAGTGTGTACTGGATCAGATCATTGGTCCCGATACTGAAAAAATCCGTGTATCGGACCAGCCGATCCGCGAGGATGGCGGCGGACGGCACTTCGATCATGATACCCGTGGGCGCGTTGTCATTGAAGGGGCGGTTTCTCAGCCGGAGTTCTTCCTTGCATTCCTGCAGAACAGACCGGATTTCGAACAATTCCTCCAGGCTCGAAATCATCGGATACAGTATCCGGACGTGCCCGAAATGACTCGCCCGGAGGATGGCCCGGAGCTGTTCCTTGAAAATATCCCGTTCCTGGAGTGAAATCCGGATGGAACGCCATCCCAGAAACGGATTGATTTCCGCGGTGATGCCCTGGAACGGGAGGAATTTGTCGCCGCCCAGATCGAGCGTGCGTATGGTCACGGTCCGTCCCTTCATGGCCTGGACCACGGTCTTGTAGATCTGGAATTGTTCGTCCTCCCGCAGAAGTCTCCCGGCCGTCAGAAAGGGCAGTTCGGTGCGGAAAAGCCCGATTCCACTGCAGTGGTTGCGCACGGCCAGATGGACGTCCGGCATCATGGAAACATTGGCCTGAAGGGAGAGTTCGACGCCGTCCAGTGTGCGGGAAGGCTGGTCCTTTTCCCGGGAAAGCCTGCGGATATAGGTTTTGAACTGCGATTTGAGCCTGGCATAACTGCGCAGGACATGCGGCGGAGGGTCGATGTACACGATACCCGTGTTGCCGTCCACCACGACCGTGCTTCCGGACCGGATCTCCCGCATGAGCCTTTCGGTGCCCACCACGGCGGGAAGGTTCATCGACCGGGCGAGAATGGAAACGTGGGACGTCTCGCCCCCGAGTTCAGTCGCGAATCCGAGCGTCTTTTTCCGGTCGAGCCGCGCGGTGTCCGAGGGCGTCAGATTGTGGGCCACGAGAATGATATTCTCGTCCGCGAAAACGGATGTGTCCTCCTTCCGGAGCAAAATACGCAGGAGACGGACGGCCACATCCTGGATATCGTCCATCCGGCTTCGGAACAGCGCGTTGTTCATCTTCTGGAAGGATGGCCGGATGCGGTCGACACCCTCCTTCAGCAGATACTCCGAATTGCGTTTCCTCGAGCGGATGGCGGCCGGTATCTCCTCCTGGAAAAATGGATCGTTCAGAATGGAGATATGGGCCTCGAAGATCTGCGCCTCGGCCGGTCCCAGTTCCCGTCCGACGCGTTCGCTGCATTCCCGGAGCTGGATCGAAACATCCTCCAGCGCCCTGCGGTAGCGGCCCAATTCCTCCGCGCTCCGGGGAACCGTCAGTACGGTTTCGGAGACCTCCTCCCATGGGCTTTTCAGAACCCAGGCCTTGCCGATGGCAATCCCCTCGGACACGGGGATGCCTCTCAGCAGTCCCTGAAAAGCGCCGGTTTCGGCTTCGGGGCAAGGCGGGGATGTGATCAGGGACGGGGACAAACCGGTTTCCTTTCGGGATTATTCCCGCAACCGCTTCAGCTGTTTCTTCAGAAGTGTTTTCTGGAGCGCTGAAGCGTGATCGATGATGAGAACGCCCCGGAGATGGTCGATTTCGTGCTGTACGGCCCTGGCGGACATTCCCTCCAGCGTCCGCTCAACGGTTTTTCCGTCCGCATCCAGCCCGCGGATGCGGACGGCGCCGGGACGGTGCACATGCACATGAATATCCGGAAGGCTGAGGCATCCTTCCTCGATGGAGACTTCCTCGGAATCCGATTCGAGGATTTCAGGGTTGATCAGACTGAAGGGCCCCTCCCCCACGTCGACCACGATCACCTGTCTGGAGTCCCCGATTTGCGGCGCCGCAAGGCCCACACCCTCTTCCTGGTACATCACTTCCGTCATGTGCTCGACCAGGTGGCGGATTTCCGTGTTCAAGCGCTCGACCGGAGCGGCTTTCAGGCGCAGCACGCGGGCGGGATAGACTTCGATGGGATTCATGATCCCGATTCCTCTGTTGGAAACAGTACCGAACCGGCGGACGGGTCGCGCATCAGTCGGACAGCGCAATAGGAACCGCACATCGTGCAGACTTCCTCCTGCTCCGGAGGCGCGGATTGACGGAACGCCCGGGGACGCTCCGGGTCGATGGCCAGGCGGTACTGCGATTCCCAGTCGAGCCGCCTCCGCGCCTCGGACATGGCCCGGTCGCGTTCGAGCGCGCCGGGAACCTGCTTGACGATATCCGCGGCGTGTCCCGCGATCCTGGCCGCAACCACGCCCTGACGGACATCCTCCTCGTCCGGCAGGCGCAGATGTTCCCCGGGAGTGACATAGCACAGAAAATCAGCGCCCGCGGCTGCTGCCACAGCGCCGCCGATCGCAGCCGTAATGTGGTCATACCCCGGCGCCACATCCGTCACGAGCGGGCCGAGCACATAGAAAGGTGCGTTCTCACAGATGCTTTTCTGAAGCCGGATATTGGCTTCGATCTGGTTCAGCGGCACATGGCCGGGTCCCTCGATCATGACCTGAACGCCCCGGTTCCAGGCGCGGCGCGTCAACTCGCCGAGCAGTATCAATTCCTCGACCTGGGCGCGGTCGGTCGCGTCCAGAATGGATCCGGGCCGAAGCCCGTCTCCGAGACTCAAGGTGACGTCATGAGCGGCCGCGATATCGAGGAGCCGGTCAAACCCTTCGTACAGCGGGTTTTCGGCACGGTGTGCGGCCATCCAGGAGGCGAGAAAGGATCCCCCGCGGCTGACGATGGACATGACCCTTCCCTGACGGGTCAGGCGTTCCAGGCTCCGGCGCGTGACGCCGCAATGCACGGTGAAAAAATCCACGCCTTGTTCCGCCTGGCGCTCCAGAACGGAAAACAGTCCCTCCGCCGTCATGTCCGGTATATTGCCCCCGCCTCGGCAGACTTCGGCGGCCGCCTCGTAAATCGGAACCGTACCCAGCGCGACTGGAGCGGCCTCCATCAACGCCATGCGTATTGCCCGGAGGTCGCCGCTTGTGGACAGATCCATGAGCGCATCCGCGCCCGCGTTGACGGCGATCCGGGCCTTGGCGATTTCGCGCGCGGCATCAGGCGAATCCGTGGACGTGCCCACATTGGCATTGACCTTTGTCCTGAGCTTTCTGCCGACACCCAGAGGCCGTCCATTCCGTCGACCCGGGTTCTTCAGGATGACCGTTTCTCCGCTGCGGATGTGCCCGAGAAGCTCCTTTTCCGGGATGCACTCTTCCGCCGCGACTGAGGCCATTTCATCCGTGATCCGGCCTGCGAGAGCCGCTTCGCGTTGCGTCATAGCCAGTACCGAATTCCTTTCGTAAACTTTTAAATATACAAAAATTGGCCGGAAAAATCCACCTATAATCGGGCGGCCGCAAACCTGGTCATTCCGGTTTCGATTTCTGAGGACGACCGGAGAATGGGCTTTTGGTGATACTCCGTTTCTCGGTGAGTGTCCTTCATTCCAGGCCCGTTGCGCGGGTCAGGATACCGTCCCCGAACTTGTCCCGCAACCGGTCTGCGGCGCGGTTCAATCTGCCTCTCCGGATGTCTTCTTCCGGCACGAACAGTTCCGTCTGTCCGGCCGTTTCTCCGGACAAACCGGAAATCCCGACGCCGAGAAGACGCACTTTGCGTTTTTCCGCGAGCAACGGTCCGGCCAGTTTTAAAACCGCGGAAAATATGCGCTCGGAGAGATCCGTCGGACACGGAAGAGACACGCGTCTGGAATGCGTTTCGAAATCATCAAAGCGCACCTTCAATTCGATGATACGGCCGGAGAGCCGGCCGCGCCTGAGGCGCAGTCCCACGCGTTCCGACAATTCGAGCAGAACCGCGTGCAGGAATACAGGATCCGCGGTATCCGCCTCGAAAGTGGTTTCGTTGCTCACGGAACGGACTTCGTGTTCGGGAATGACCGGGGAATCGTCCCTGCCGTACGCGGACCTGCGGAGCCAATCCGCGCCCTCGCCGCAAATGCGGATCCAATCTTCCCCACGGAGATCCTGCAGGTCTCCGATGCTCAGAATGCCGAACCGGCGCAGTCGATCCCGGGTTTTTGGACCCACTCCGGGAATGCGGCCGACCGGAAGCGGACGGAGAAATGATGCGGTTTCCGCCGCCGGGATCCAGACCAGCCCGTCCGGTTTGCGGAGATCTGAGGCGATCTTGGCGGTCGTTTTGGATGAGCCGATGCCGATCGATGCCGTCAGGCCTTCCAATTCCCGGATTTCCCGTTTGATCGCCGAAGCCGCATCCAGCGGCGATCCGGAAAGCCTCCCGGTTCCGGTCATGTCCAGGTAGGCTTCGTCCAGACCGGCCGGTTCGAGGAGAGGCGTGCGGGTCCGAAGCAGGTTCATGATTCGGCCGCTGATTTCGACGTACCGGTTGAAACGCGGACGGACGAACGTTCCCCCGGGGCAGAGACGGAAAGCCTTTGAAATCGGCATGGCGGAAGCGATTCCGAAACGTCTCGCCTCATAGGATGCCGCGGAAACCACACCCCTGCCGTTTCCGCCTCTGGGGTCGGCTCCTACGATCACCGGTTTTCCCCTCAGACCGGGGTCGTCGAGCTGTTCGATGGACGCGAAAAATGCGTCCATGTCGACATGAAAGATCAGACGCGGCTCGGGACGGGTTTCGCCGCCCGCCTCTCGAGGGGTCCCGTCCGCGCCGACGGGATTGATCATTTTCTCATTCACTTGTGGTACTTCTCGTTCCGCAGGATGGAGAAGGCCCTGTACAGCTGTTCCAGCAGAATCAGGCGCGACATCTCGTGCGTGAAGGTCATGGGTGAAATGGAGAGCACGAAATGCGCGGCCCGCACCGCGGAATCGCTGAGTCCGGCAGGCCCCCCGATGACGAAACAGACATCCGCGACACTGCGGTTCTGGAGAAGCCGGATCTTTTCGGCGAAATCCTCGGAGGAAAGCATTCTGCCCCTGCGGTCGAGGGCCGTCACGTAGCTTCTGGCGGGAACCGTCTCGGCCATGCGGCGCCATTCCTGTTCCCGGATATCCTGAACCGGCCGGTTCCGAGTGGAGGGGGTCTCCTTGACCGTGATGAGCCGCACGGGCACGACCCGTTCCAGCCGGCCGAGAAAATCCTTTTCACCCTCCTGGATGTAACCCGACCGCGTGCGGCCGGGCGTCACGATTGAAATGCGCAAGGAGCACTCCATGTTCCGCGTTCAGTATAAGGAAATTGCGTTTGCGTTTCAAGTGAAAATGTGATAAATTCACAGGTTTACAATTCCCCGCGCCTCGGGCCTTCGATCATGTCCACATCACATCGCCCGGTCCGGCGAAGCGGAAAGAGGTTCGAGCGGGCCGGTTCCTTTCAGGAGAATTTCATGCCGAAAGTCGCTTTTCAGGGAGAAAAAGGCGCGTTCAGCGAGGACGCCGCCTTCCGCTTCTGGCGCTCCAAAGTGTCTCCCGTTCCTCACCGGACATTCCGGGACGTGTTCGAGTCCGTCTGGAAGGGGCGATGCGAAGCGGGGATCATTCCGATCGAGAACGCGCAGACCGGAAGCATCCACCAGAACGTTGATCTGCTTCTTGAATACAGACTGTCCGTGACCGGCGAGATCATTCTGCGCATCCGTCATTGTCTTCTGGCCCTGCCCGGCGTCCGGATGAGGGACGTCCGCCGCATCCTCTCCCATCCGCAGGCGCTCGAGCAATGCTCCGGTTTCCTGCGTTCCCAAAAGGGCATCACCTCTGTTCCGACCCACGATACGGCCGGATCCGCGAAAATGATCAGCGAGGAATGCCAGAAGGACAGTGCGGCCATCGCCAGCGCGCGGGCCGGTCAGGACTACGGCCTCGCCGTTCTGAAGCGCGGCATCGAGAATCACGAGCAGAACTACACGCGCTTTCTGGTCATTTCGAAGAAGGCGGGTTCACCGACGCGCTCGGCCAAAACATCGGTTGTTTTCAGCCTCAAAGACATACCCGGCGGGCTTTACAAAGCGCTCAGCGTTTTCGCGCTCAGGGACATCAATTTGCTGAAAATCGAATCCCGCCCCATGCGCAAAGGCCCATGGAAATACTGGTTTTATCTGGATTTTGAAGGCGCCCTGCTCGATTCGCACTGCTCCAGGGCCATTGATCATCTCGGCGAAATCACGACGTATCTGAAAGTATTGGGATCCTATCCGGTCGGGCGCGTCATCGAATAATTCTTTTTCAGAAAAAAGTGCGGGGAACCGGCACGCCGGTTCCCCGCAACACTGGTTGCAGTCTCCCCATGGAGAATGGCTTTTATCCGATCATTTCCCGCAGTTCCTCCAAACCTTTCCGGATTTCGATCAGCCTGTCCACAAGGCTGCGGTTGACCGCCGTCCGGCCCGGTGAAGAGACTTCTTCGATCCGGCCCTCTTCCCCGTCCGGCTCCCGGGTTTCCAGTCTTCTGGCGATGTCCAGATCGTCCAAGCCGGCTGACAGCCAGTCGCGGATCTGCTCGACCGTGCGCATGTCGGACGGCCTGTAGAGCCGCTTGCCTGATTTGGACTTGGCCGGACGCAATTGGGGGAATTTCCGTTCCCAGGATTTCAGCGCATGGCTGGAAATTCCGGTTGCGTCGCAGATTTCCTTCATGGTGAAATACAGGCGCCGAATTTCCGGAACGGTCATGGTGGCATCCGCACGAAGTGATCGGACCGGCCGCTCAGTCGGATGAAGGTTTGACCAGCGCCGTGCCGTGAGAGAAGAAATTGATCACGCGAAGCTTGACATTCTCGAGAAAACCCAGCGGAGAACCGGTCAGTTTGGATCTGAGACTCAGGTTCCCGTCAAAAAGATAATACGCCTTTCTCTCAAAAACAAGCGTTTTATCCGCCGGCTTTCTGAGCCAGAACCCGACGCCTCTGGCGTATCCCGCCCGCTGCATGGCGTCGAGCACCCGGTCGTTGTACCGCCCGAAGGGAAAGGAAAGAAAGCGAACCGGCGCGTTCAGTCCGTCCTCGAGCGCCCGCTTGGAGTCCGTGAGCTCGGCATCCACGCGTGAAGCGGGAACGCGGGTCAGGTCGGGGTGCCGCGCGGTATGCGAACCGATTTCCCAGCCTGCGTCCCGGAGCTCCCGCAGCCGGGGCCAATCCAGGTGCTCGAACCGGATCCATCCAAGATTCACGTCCCAGGCGTTTTCGCGGCCGATGTAATCCGTGACCACAAATACCGTCGCCTTGAAACCGGCTGCGGCCAACACGGGAAAAGCGTTCCGGTGAACGCTCTCATAGGAATCGTCGAAAGTCAGAACAACGGGTTTCTCCGGAAGACGCGCGGGATCGGCGCAATCGGCAAGAGAGACGGCAGCATATCCCCAGCCGCGCAGCTCGGAAACAATCCGGCTGAACCGCAGCCGGCCGATCCGCGTCACCCCCACTTCGAACCGGTCGTCCACCTTGTGGAAAGCGAGAATGGGAACGGGACGGACGGAAGACGGCGGCCCGGGCTTCAATGGATTTTCCCCGGTTTCAGAAGAACCGTGAAAGGCTCCATTCCGTACAGCACGGACTCCGCCGCGGCGCGGATGTCCCGCATCGTCACCGACCGGAAACACCGCATGACCCGCTCAATCGGGGTATAGGATTCCGTGTAGGCTTCCATTTTCGCCAGCCGGCTCATCCGGTGGCCGCAGTCCTCGTAGGTCAGCAGAAGGTTTCCGATAATCTGGGATTTCACCCGTTCGAGCGCGGCTGCGGGCATTCCTTCCCGGACCAGAAGCCCTGTTTCGGTCCGAATGGCCTCAAGCGCGCATTCGAGCGTTTCGGGCGACGTGCTCGCGTAAACGCCCCAGAGCCCTGAATCGGACCAGAAGTCCAGAAATGAATAAACCGAGTAGGAAAGCCCCTGCTCCTCCCGCAGTTTCTGGAAAAGGCGTGAGCTCATGCCTCCGCCGAAATAGGTGTCCAGTATCAGGAGCGGAAATTTTCGGCTGTCGGTATAGGACACGCCGGGCGCGCCGGTGCAGACGTGTCCCTGGGAAATCGGAGCGTGCACCGAGCGGGTCCGGACCGATCCGATTCCGGGGGGCCGCGTCCTTGCCGGCCGTCCGGTTCCAAGATCCCGGAAGCGGCCGTCGATCAGACGGCAGAGACGGCGATGATCCACATTGCCGGCCGCCGATACGATGCAATTGGAAAAAAGATACCGGGATTTCCGGTACCGGATCAGGTCTTCGCGTCCGATGCGGCGGAGGCTGGACGGAAAGCCCAGGATGGGCGCGCCGAGCGGATGCCGAGGGTAAACCGTTTCGACAAACCGCTCGTGAATCAGATCCTCGGGCGTATCCTGGACATTGCGGATTTCCTCCTGGATGATGCCCTTTTCGCTCCGAAGATCCCGGGGCCTCAGGACAGGATGCTGAACGATGTCCGCCAGAACATCCACGGCCTGTTCAAGGTGCTCGTCCAGAACGAGGGCGCAGAAGCAGGTGAATTCCTTCTCGGTGAACGCGTTGAGGTGACCGCCCAGGGATTCCAGGCTCACGGCGATTTCATTGGAACTCCGCCGCACGGTGCCCTTGAACGCCATGTGTTCCAGCAGGTGGCTGAGGCCCCCGGTCCGTGCGGTTTCGTGGCGCGAACCGGAAGTGATCCAGACGCCGATGGAAACGGAACGGATCCGTGGCATGGACTCCGTGACGACGCGGAGGCCGCTGTCCAGCCGGGTCTTCCGGTACCGGACGCTCATCGGCGCCGGGGCGGCCTGTCGTTTCCACCGTCACGCGGCGTCCGGTCGTTCCCGCCTTCCCGGGGCGGTTCGCCCGCCGGTTTCTCGATGAGGACTTTGCGGCTCAGTTCGTACTTGCCCTCCGGGCTGACACTGAGAAGCTTCACCTCCACCTCGTCTCCGACCTTCATGTATTCCTCGACCCGTGCGACACGGTGATGCGCGATTTCGGAGATATGCAGCAGCCCTTCCTTGCCGGGCAGAATCTCCACAAACGCCCCGAAATTGGTCGTCTTGGTGACCCGCCCCTTGTAGATTTTGCCGGGCTCCGGTTTCTTCGTGAGTCCTTCAATGATCTCGCGCGCCATCCGGCAGGCGGCGTCATCCGCCGACGCGATCTGAATCGTGCCGTCGTCCTCGATGTTGATTTCCGCGCCGGAACGCTCACAGATCTCACGGATCATCTTCCCGCCGGGGCCGATGACCGCGCCGATCTGGTCGACGTCGATCTTGATCCAGATGATGCGGGGCGCGTACGGCGAGAGTTCGGGTTTGGGCGCGGCGATCGTTTTGTCCATGATGTCCAGAATGTGGATGCGGCCGGCTTTCGCCTTTTCCAGGGCCTCCCGCATCAGCGCGGAGGAAATGCCCTTGATCTTGATGTCCATCTGGAAGGCGGTCACGCCCTTGCGGGTGCCGGTCACCTTGAAGTCCATGTCGCCGACGTGATCCTCGTCTCCCAGGATGTCGGTGAGCACCGCCACCCGGTCGCCTTCCTTGACCAGTCCCATGGCGATGCCCGCCACGCTCGATTTCACGGGAACGCCCGCGTCCATCAGCGCCAGCGAGCCCGCGCAGACCGTGGCCATGGAGGAGGACCCGTTGGATTCCAGAATGTCGGAGACGATCCGGAGCGTGTAGGGAAAAGCCGATTCCGTGGGGATGACCGCTTTCAGCGCGCGCTCGGCCAGGTTGCCGTGACCGATTTCCCTGCGGCTGGGGCCGCGGAACGGTTTCACTTCGCCGACACTGAAGGGCGGAAAATTATAATGGAGCATGTAGGTTTTCCAGGATTCTCCCTCCAGCCCCTCGATTCTCTGCTCGTCCGTTTTCGTCCCGAGCGTGGCCACGGTCATGCTCTGGGTTTCCCCGCGCGTGAAAAGCGCCGATCCGTGCGTGCGCGGAAGGACCGCCACCTCGCACGCGATGGGACGGATGTCGTCCACGCCCCGTCCGTCAATGCGCTTTTTCTCGGACAGGATCTTTTGACGGATGATCTCCCGCTCGCATTCCCCGAAAATCTCCCCGGCAATCGCATCCGATTCCGGGAAGGCCTCCGCCGTGGCCGTCCTGATTTCATCGAGGATCGCGTGCACGGAACGGCGGCGATCCATCTTGGAGACGGTCATCAGGGCGGCGGGCAGTTTTTCCATCGCGGTCCGGCGGACGGCTTCGACGAGGCCCTCGGGAACCGCGCGTTCCGGCACCGGGCGCTTGGACTTGCCCGCCTCTGCGACGAGTTCCTTCTGAAGACGGACGATTTTCCGGCAGGCCTCATGGGCGAACTCAAGGGCGGCCACCATGGCGTCTTCGGAGATTTCGGAGGCCTCGCCCTCGACCATCGCGATGGCGTCCTCGGAAGCCGCGACCACCACGTTCATGTCGCTCTCGGCCAGCTGGGCGAAGGTGGGATTGATGACGAATTCCCCGCTCACACGGCCGACCCGGACGGCACCGATGGGTCCGTCAAACGGGATGTCCGAGATGCTCACCGCCGCAGAGGCGCCGATGATGCCGAGCACGTCCGGATCATGCTCGCGGTCGGACGAGAGAACCGAGACGAACACCTGAACCTCGTACGGGAAGAATTTCGGGAACAGCGGCCGGATGGGCCGGTCGACCAGACGCGAGCTGAGGGTCTCCTTTTCGGTGGGCCGGCCCTCCCGCTTGAAGAATCCGCCAGGAATCTTCCCCACGGCGAAGGCCTTCTCGCGGTACTCGACGGACAGGGGGAAGAATCCCGCGTTCTCTTTCGGAGTCTGGGATCCCACGACCGTGGCCAGAACGACGGTGTCGCCGTACCGGACAACGACCGCGCCGTCGGCCTGCTTGGCCAGCCGGCCGGTTTCCAGCCCGAGCGTCTGCCCGGCCAGATCGATGGTTTTATTCAATGTCATGATGTCTCCTGCATTCCTGACATCGGGTCAGGGCTTTTTATTGGTTTTTCCCCCCGCGCCGGACGGCCCGGACGGTGCCGGGTGATGTGCGGAGTCATTCTCCGCTGTCCATGCGTTACGCGAAGGCGTGAGATGCTTGAGGATATCGTTATGTGCCGCCGCGACCCAGCGGGTCGAACGGTTGATCAGAAACAGGGTGCGGGAGTTCCGGGCCTTTCCGAATCCGATGCGAGCGACCGGTTCGCCGTCCTCCCCTTCCAGGATGACCTCGCGTCCCGCAGGTTCCAGCCCGTACCGGGACAAGCGGTCCGGGTTCCGGGCAATGAAGGTTTCCGCCTCGAGAGAAGCCAGCGCCGTCAGCAGAACCTCGACCCGTTCCCCCTCCGGCTGTTCCGGCGCGGGCGGATCGAAAACCCAAACGCCCGCGGAGTCCTTCCGGAAGGCCACTGTCGCGGAGGACGCCGAACGGATCTCGACGCGCTTCACCCTCCATTCGTCGAACGGCGCGATCTTCGTCTCACGAAAATCATCCGCCCGTTTCAGCAGGGCATTGACAAGTCCGGTGTCGACCAGAAACACGGAAGGCCGGGCCGCATCCGCGGCATAGACCCGCCCGTTCCTGCGGGTTCCGAACCGGAGCGACTTCCGGACGGAATCAGGACCGGCGGTCACGGTGAGCCGGATTCCGGGAGGGTTGAGCCCGTGTCCGGACCGGGAGACCGGAAAATCGTCCACAAAGGACTTGATCTCGGCCCATCGGATGCGGTTGAGCAGTTCGTCCACGGGAGCCGGCGCTGCCGGCGCATCGACCGGTTTCCGGATTTCCCAGCCGCCCTCCTCCTTTTCGATGACCAGGAGCCCGGCAGGACGCCGGATCTCGACGCGCCGGACCTCTTCTTTCTCGAAGGACAGCACGGAGCGGTCGCGGAGTTCGTAGAGCGGACGGACAAGCGACGATCTCAGGGACGCATCCGTCAAAACAGCCCGGTCCTGTCCGGGACGCCGGACATAAATGAAGGCTCCGGTGGGATTGACATCTCCGATCAGGAGGGTGTCGGTTAAGCCTTCATCCGGAACGACGAACACGGTCAACCCGGGAGGCTCGAGCCCGTAGGCGGCCCAGTCTTCGATGCCTTCCATCGCGCGTTCCGTTTTCGCCCGGTGGATTGCAGAAACGAGGCTTTCCAGGGCGGTATTGTCGCCGGGCGAAACAACCGGAGAGAGAATGCGCCAGGATTCCCCGTCCCGTTCGACAGTCAATGTCTCGGTTGCCGAGCCGGACGCCTCCGCCGGACGGAGGATGGTGAGCCGCCGGATCCGGTGCGCGTCCGACGAAATGAGACGGCCGTCGCGCTCCGCCTGTTCGGAGCGCCGGGCGCCGCCCCGGATTTCCAGAAAGTACACCGCCGCCGCAGCAGCCACGCACACCATGAGGAGCATCCATGTGGAACGGGCCTTCATCGGGACCGTCTCTCCCTGCGGATGTACATCCAGACGCCCGCCAGCGCGGCCGCCAAAGGCATGGCCACGACGGTGAGCCAGAACACGAGGCGGCCCTGTTTGGCGTTCAGGAATATGCGCCTGTCCTCCGGCTGCCGGGCCCGGATGGAAATCAGGTCCTCCTCTTCCGCGAGCCAGCTGACGGTGTTCAGAAACAAGTCGCCGTTCCCCTGCACCCTGAAGTACGAATTATTCGCGAAGTCGGCGTCTCCGAATACCGCCAGCCGCGACTGGATGCCGCCGGCTCTTTTCGTCGAGACCGCTGCGATGGTGACCGGTCCCGCCAGATCCCGGCCCTTGTCGAAACGGACTTCCGCCGTTCCGAGCGTGGTCTCCCCCCAGCTGTTGGCCGATGTCCGGAGCAGCGGTTCGACCGTCCATTCCGGTGCGACATCCGTTCTCGGCGTGACGGAGCGGCAGTACGGGAAAAAGGTCATCACCCTGAATTGATCCGTGACCGGATGCGGGGGATAGTCGGTCACCAGCGGCACTTCCGGACCCATGCCGAACAGCTGTCCCATGCCGCTGGCGTCGATGACGACATCATTACCGAGCGCCATGCCCCATGCGCCGACAAACGCTTCGAATCCGGTCACTTCCGCGTCGATCATGAACAGCGCCTTGCCGCCGCGCTCCAGAAAGGCCCGGAGCGTGTCCAGTTCGGACGGAAAGTATGCCTTCTGCGGGCCGCATGCGACCAGCACGGTGCATTCCGGGGGAATCCGCTTCTCCACCGCGAGATTGAGCTTCCGCACCTGATAGTGCTCGTCCTCAATGGCCTTCCGGGCGGAGGCATAGCCCGTTTTCTCCGAGGAGTCAATGTCGTTCTCTCCGTGCCCGTCCAGGAAGATCACGGTCTTCCTTTCCTCCCGGGTGACGCGGATGAGCGCGTTGGTGAGGGCCTGTTCGCCCTTCTCGGTGATTTTCTGGGACTGGCCGCCGCATTCCAGAACCAGCGTCCCGTAGATCGTGACGCCGTACAGTTTCGCCATCGAGGGTTTCTTGTCCGGATCCACGAACTCGACCTTCAGGCGGGACGCGTAGAAACGGTAGGCTTTCAGAATGTCTTCAACGGGTTTCTGGTCCTGGGCCCTGGTGAAGGCGATGATCCGGACATCCCGTTTCAGGTTCTTGAGAACGTTCCGGGTCTGGGGCGAGAGGCTGAACTGCCCGCCTTTCGAGAGATCGACCCTCAGGCTGTGCCTGTTCACCGTGAAATTCACCAGTCCGAACAGAACAAGGACCATCAGCGCGACCGCGGCCGCGTTGCCGCCGTACCGGAAGGAACGCAGCGAGAAAAGGCGCCGGATCGCGTCGAACCGCGCCACGCCGGCGAAAACCAGGAGTGCAAGGCCCGCTCCCGAAAGAATCCAGGAAAAGGCGTTCCACACCTTCCCGGTCTGAAAATGGACCAGAGCCGCGGTCATCAGAACGCCGCCCAGGAGTCCGGCGATTTCAGGCAGTTTCTTCATCGGGTCCTCCACCGTTTCGATTCCAGTGAAAGATGCGTCAGAAACAGGAAAAATCCGATGAAGCTGAGGTACAGGACAACGTCCTTCAGGTCGATCACGCCTTTCGCGAATTCATCGAAATGGGAAAGCAGCGACACATACGCCAGGACGGAGCCGACCCCGGGACCGGCGAATTCATCCGCCCATCCGACCACCCAGAACAGGAGCAGCAGAATGATGGTGAGAAAGCCGGCCACGATCTGGTTTTCCGTCAATGTGGAGAGAAAGATGCCGACCGCGACAAACGCCCCGCCCAGCAGAAGCAGTCCGATATAGCTCGTGATGATCTGTCCGGGTTCGGGCTTCCCGCTGAGAAACAGAATGGCCGCGTAGACGAGCGTCCCCGCGATCAGGGACGCGTACAGGACAAAAGCCGCCAGGGCTTTGCCCAGCACGGTCTCCCAGTTGCGAACCGGCGAGGTCATCAGAAGCTCGATCGTCCCGTTCCGGAACTCCTCGGCGTAAAGACGCATCGTGATGAGCGGCACGGTGAAGATCAGGACGACGGCCAGGTTGTGAAAGAAGGGCCTCAGCGCCATGAGATTGACGTTGATCGGCGGAGGCGCCATCCGGTAGTATTGCGCCTGCATTTCCGAACGCAGGGCCGTGTTCAGAAAACTCGTCAGAATCGCGTAGAAAAAGAACCCGGCGATCAGGAGGAAGCCCGCCATCACGGCATAGGCCAGCGGCGAGCTGAAATAGGAGCGGAGTTCGCGCCGGAATATAATCCACGTGTTCCTCATGCCGGCACCTCCTCTTCCCGCGTGGTCAGGTGGAGGAACACCTCCTCCAGACTCATGCCCACGGGACGCATCTCCAGGAGACCCCATCCCTGGCCGACCACCAGGGCCGCAAGATCCCGGCGGACGTCCACGCCGATTTCCGTCTCGATCAGGTATCCGTTCCCGCGGCGCTTCTCTGTTTTCCGCCGCGAAACGGCCGTAACGCCGCCCAGGGCGCGGATCCGCGTTTCGACCGATTCCTCCGGTCCCTCCACCTCCACATACAGGTTGTCGGAACCCCTCAAGCGTCGCGTGAGGTTCTCCGTGGTGTCCGAAGCGACGATGCGTCCCTCGTTGATGATGATCACCCGGCTGCAGGTCATGCTGACCTCCGGCAGGATGTGCGTGGAAAGAATGATCGTGTGATCCCCGCCGAGCCCCCTGATCAGTTCCCGGACCTCGATGATCTGTTTGGGGTCAAGGCCCACGGTGGGTTCGTCCAGGATGAGCACTTCCGGATTGTGGATCAGGGCCTGGGCGATGCCCACGCGCTGGCGGTATCCCTTGGACAGGTGTTTGATGATGCGTCCCGCCTCGGTCCGGATGGAGGTTCTCTCCATCACCTCGGGCACCCGGGTTTTCAGCAGACGCGGATCCATCCCCTTGATGCCGCCGACGAATGCCAGGTACTTCTCGACGGTCATTTCGGAGTACAGGGGCGGATTTTCCGGAAGGTATCCGATGCGGCGGCGGACCTCCATGGACTGCCCGAACACGTCAAAGCCCGCGATGGAAGCCCGTCCGCTCGTGGCGGGCATGAAACAAGTCAGAATCCGCATGGTGGTCGTCTTGCCCGCGGCGTTGGGCCCGAGAAAACCGAGGATTTCGCCCCGTCCCACGGAAAAAGTGATATCCTGCACCGCGGTCTTGGTCCCGTAGACCTTCGTCAGATGGCTGATGTCGATCAAGGCCGGCTCTCCTTCCCGAATCTACCTGCGGATGCCGAGCTTCTGGATCAGGGACCGGTAGCCTTCCAGATCTTCCCGGATGAGGTAATCGAGAAGCTTGCGGCGCTTGCCGACCATCTTCAGAAGTCCGCGCCGGGACAGATGGTCCTTGGGATTGGTGTGGAAATGCCCGGTGAGCTGGTTGATGCGTTCGGTCAGCAGAGCGATCTGGACGGCCGTGGTGCCGGTGTCCTTCTCGCTTTTACCGTACGTTTTGATGAGTTCTTCCCGTTTTTCCTTGGTCAGTGGCATGTCATCCTCCTTGCCGGTTCAAGATTAGACGCGCGGCGTCCCGGTCCTTTCCCATCTGGCCAATCATGGTCCGGACCGAGTCGAATCGGATTTCGTCGCGCAGTTTTCGTAAAAAGTCGATGCGTACGGTTTCGCCGTACAGATTCCCTTCGAATTCCATCAGATGGGCCTCGATGGTCCGGTCGCCGCCGCCCACCGTCGGTCGGTTGCCGACGGCCACGACCGCCGGATGCCTGTCGTTTCCCGTCCGGACAAAGGCCGCGTACACGCCGTCCCCCGGGACCAGTTTATCCATCCGGGCGGGCCGGACATTGGCTGTGGGAAAACCGAATCCCCGACCGAGCCCCCTTCCGGGAACCACTCGGCCGGCCACCGCATAAGGCCGTTCCAGCAGAACGGCCGCCTCCTCCACCCGTCCCTGTTCCAGCAGAGTCCGGATGCGGGTGCTGGAAACCGGGGCTTCGTCCAGAATCACGGGCGGCTCGACGCGGACCGCGAACCCCTTCTCCCGTCCCAGCCGCGACAGCAGAGCCCCGTCTCCCGCACGCCCGCGCCCGAATGCGTGGTTGTATCCCGCGATCAGACCGGCGACCCGCACGCGACGGATCAGAATCTCCCGGATGAAATCCTCGGGAGACCGGCGCGCCAGTTCATCGGTGAACGCCAGAACCGCCGCTTCATCCACCCCTTCCAGTTCCAGCCGCTCGATTTTTTCCTCACCCGGAGTCAGCAGGCCGATGGAAACGGCTGGATCGAGAACGGCTCTCGGATGAGGGTCGAAGGTCACCACCAGACTCGCCGCGCCGTCCTGTCGGGCGGCTTCGTTCAGACTGCGGAGGATCGCCCGGTGGCCGGCATGAACCCCGTCAAAAATGCCCACTGTGACCCAGTGCCGGGCGCCGGATCCGGACGCCGGAAGGCGATCCCGCGTTTTCATTCCGGCCGGGGGCGCGCCGCGGGTGGTTCGCCGGCGCCGGACGGATGGACATGCGCGCCGAGGACTTCCAGAATCCGGTTTTTGACTTCTTTCTCCTCGCCACGGATCATGCATCCTGAAGCCCGCATGTGTCCGCCGCCCCCGAACTGCTTCGCGACTTCGTTCACGTCCACGTAAGACTTCGAGCGGAAGCTGACCTTGAAGAGACCGGGCTGCAGCTTGAGCATGAAAAATTCAACCTCGGTTCCTTCGACAGTGAGCAGGTGGTCGATGAATCCCTCCGTATCCGGCCGTTCCGGCGATCCGCAGGAATGGTGATTGAGATGAATCGAGGCGACGGCTCCGTTGAAGTGAAATTCCAGGGTCGAGAGCGCGGAGGAGAGCGCCTTCAGGGTTTCGGGGGAATTCCGGAAGTAAATCCGTTCGGCGATGCGTCCGGGATCCGCTCCCTTCCGGACCATGTCCGAACAGATTTCCAGGGACCGGTGCGTGATGTTCGGAAAAAGGAAGCGCCCGGTGTCGCACACGATTCCCGTGTATACCAGCGTGGCGATATCCGGTGTGATCGGAAGACCGCAGACGGCGGCAAGATAATAGACCAGTTCCACCGTGCTGCTCTCCTCGGCGTCGCAGATCCGGGCGTCTCCGAGGCACTCGCTCTCCGGATGGTGATCGATGTGGATCACGGTCGAATCGGGGCGCATGAAACCGCTCACGCGCCCGATCCGTTGCAGTGTGGATGCGTCCAGCACGGCGATCACGTCCGGCTCGAACGCGGGCTTCAGGCCATCGAAAGAACGGATCGACGCGATCCCCGGAAGAAAATCGAATTTCCGGGGCACGGCGTCGTCGATGACGATGCAATGCGTCTTGCCGTACCGCTGGAGAATGGCGGAAAAGAGGAGTACCGAAGCGATCGAATCGCCGTCCGGATGGATATGGGTGGTGACCCAGAAGCGGTCGCGCCGTTCGATGAGGGTTTTGATGTCTCCGAGTTGGTCCCGGTGGGTGTTGATTTTATTCCGCATGGTTGGAAATCGTCGTTTCCCCGTTTTTCCCGGTTTCTTCCTTTTTGATCCTTTCGAGCAGGGCGTCGATCCGGGCGCCGTATTCGTTGCTCTCGTCCAGCACAAAACGCAGGGCGGGCATGTATCGCAGGCGGATCCTCCCGCCCAGGAGGTTCTGGACAGCGGGCCGCGCGCGGTCGAGCGCGGCCATCGCTTCCCGCTTCCGAACGGCGTCTCCCAGCACGCTGACGAATACGCGCGCGGACCGGATGTCCTTCGACACTTCGGCCCCGGTCAGCGTGACGAATCCGATGCCCGGATCCCGGAGTTCGGTCTGCAGGATGCCGCTGATCTCACGGATCAGCAGATCGGCGATTTTCTGGCAGCGGATGGAAGGGGATTCGGGCATCTCTCCGCCTCCTACCAGACCTCGACGCGGCGGTCCACCACCTCGACCCGCGTCTCCGCGTCCAGGGCGTTCATCAGACGCTCGAAAAGCGAATCGATCCCCTTCCGCTCGGCCGACACACAGGCGAACGCCAGCACGGAGCGCTGCCATTTTTCCTGATAATCCACTTCGGCCACCGAAACATTGAATCCGCTGCGGATTTTCTCCTTGAGACTCCGCAGGACAAACCGCTTGTCCTTCAGCGAGAAGGACCCGGGAAGCAGCAGTTCGACCTGCAGGGTTCCGAGCATCATGCGCCGAGGGTCCGCGCCGTTTCCACGACCTGGATCGCCTCGAGTGTGTCGCCCACTTCGAGCGCCTCGAAGTTCT
This sequence comes from bacterium, assembly GCA_016933415.1. Taxonomy (GTDB): domain Bacteria; phylum Zhuqueibacterota; class QNDG01; order QNDG01; family DTFT01; genus JAFGAX01. Next base: position 8,716 of record JAFGAX010000155.1, on the reverse strand, counting down.
CGAGCGTCAGCCCGCATTCGAATCCCGCCGCGACTTCCCGGACGTCGTCCTTGAAACGCTTGAGCGAGGAAATGCGCGCGGTTTGAACCAGTTTGCCGTCCCGCTTGATCCGGACCAGGTTGTTCCGGGCGATTTTTCCGGATACCACGAAGCATCCGGCGATCATGCCGATCTTGGAAGCCTTGAAAATATTCCGGATCTCGAGGGCGCCGGTCACTTCCTCCCGCTTTTCGGGCTCCAGCATGCCTTCGAGGGCCAGCTTGATGTCGTTGACCAGGTCGTAGATGATCGAATACAGGCGGATGTCCACATCCTCCTTGGCGGCCAGATCCCGGGCCTTGGACGAGGGCTCGACGTGGAATCCGAGCACCACCGCCTGTGAAGCTTCGGCGAGCAGCACGTCCGATTCGGTGATCGCGCCGACGCCGCGGTGGATGATGCGGACGCCGACGCTTTCGTGCTTGATCTCCATGAGGGTGTCGGCGATGGCTTCGAGCGATCCGTCCACGTCGGCCTTGAGGACGATCATCAGCTCCTTGACCTCCCCGTCCGCGATGCGTTTCGAGATCTGGTCGAGCGTCAGCCGGCGGACCTGTCGGAAACTCTGCTCCCGACGGAGCTGCTGACGCTTGAGCGCGATCTCGCGGGCCTCGGATTCGGAATCGAATACGACGAGCTGATCGCCCGCCTGGGGCATGCCCGTGAATCCGAGCACCTGCACCGGGGCGGCCGGAAGGGCTTCGCGGACCGGCCGGTACCGTTCGTCAAACATGGCCCGGACGCGCCCGTTGAACTGCCCGGCGATGAACGGATCGCCGACCCGGAGCGTGCCCTTCTGAACCAGCACGGTGGAAACCACGCCCTTGCCGCGGTCCAGACGCGCCTCGACAACCACGGCCTTCGGCTTGGCCTCGGGATTCGCCTTCAGTTCCAGAACCTCCGCTTCGAGCAGGATGAGGTCCAGCAGGTGTTCCACGCCCTGTCCGGTTTTTGCGGAGATTTCGGCGCACTGGGCCTTGCCGCCCCATTGCTCCACCAGAACGTTGTGTTCAGACAGCTGCTTCCGGATCATGTCCGGATTCGCCTGTGGACGGTCGATCTTGTTGATGGCCACAACGATGGGCACGCCCGCCGCTTTCGCGTGGTTGATGGCCTCGATGGTCTGGGGCATGACGCTGTCGTCCGCCGCGACGACCAGGACCACGATGTCGGTGATCTGGGCGCCCCGCGCGCGCATGGCCGTGAACGCCTCGTGTCCCGGCGTGTCCAGAAACGTGATTTTCCGGCCGCGGAACTCGACCTCATAGGCGCCGATGTGCTGGGTGATGCCGCCCGATTCGCCGGCGATGATGTTGCTCTCCCGGATGTGGTCGAGGAGCGACGTCTTGCCGTGGTCGACGTGTCCCATGATGGTCACCACCGGAGAACGGGGCTTCAGCAGGCTGGGGTCGGCCTGTTCGGGTTTCTCGTCCTCCCGGTTTTCCACCACGTCCTCGCCGAAAGCCGAGAGGAACTTGACCTCGTAGTCGAACTCATCGGCCAGCATGATGATGGTGTCCCGGTCCAGCCGCTGGTTGATGGATACCATGAGTCCCAGCGAAAGGCAGGCCTTGATGACTTCGCTGGATTCGATGTCCATCAGGTTGGCCAGTTCGGCGACCGATGCGAACTCCGTCGTCTGAATGACGTTCAGATCGGAAGTTTCGGCTTCCTCCCCGGTTTCCTTCTCCTTGCGATGCTTCCGCCGCCGGGAGGTGTCGCCCATTTTGGCGAGCGTCTCGCGGATCGAAGCTTCGATCGCCTTCTCGTCGATGGGCGTCCCGGCCTTCTTGCGTTTTTTCTTCTTCTTGCGGTGGCCCGTGCCGAATTGGGGGGCGGGAACCGCCGGGCCGTCTTTGCGGCCCTTGCGCGCCTTGGCGTCATCGTCGGCGAGAATGATGCGCGGCCCGCCTCCGGCTTCCTCTTCGGCCGCGGGACGGCGTTTCAGATGGCGTTTCGGTTTTCCGGCGCCGGCCTTGGGTTTCTCCTTCGCCCCGGGTTCCGGTTTGAGCTGGATCACGGGCAGCGGAATCCGTGCGGGGGCTGGAGCGGCCGCTTCCGGTCCTTCCGGCTGGACGGGGGGCTCCCCATCGCCCGTCTGACGGGCTGCGGGAACGGCTGTTTCAGCCTTGCGCCGTTCGGCTTTGGGGGGTTTTTTCTCGGGTTCGGCGATCACCGGAAGATCGCCCTTCGAAAATTCAAGAATTTCGTCGATTTCCTGCCGGATCGCCTGTTTCCGCGCCTCCTCCTCTTTCTTCTTCTCCTGTATTTTTTTTCGGAAATCGGGCTCTTTATGGGTCTCGGTTTCCTGTTTTTCCTTCTGAAAATGACCGGAGAGCAGGGCGACCTGCTCGTCGGTGAGTGTCGCCATGATATTTCGAACCTTGAACTTGTGCAGTTCAAGGAATTCGATCACCGCCTCGTTGGAGATATGAAAATCCTTGGCGACCTGGTAGATGCGCTTCTTCTTGGACGAATCCGGCTGTTTTTCGGTTTCTTTCAACTGGCGTCTCCGGCAGGTTTGGATTCCTCTTCCGGCTCTGGTTCGACGGTCGGTTCCGGGACGGTCTCCCCGGATTCCGTCCCGGCCGCGGTCTGCTCCGGTGGACCGGTTTCCGGACCCCGCTCGGATTCGATTCCGGCTCCCTTGTCCTTCAGCGGTTCATCCTCGTAATAGGAGGTCAGCACTTCGAAAATGCGGTCCGCCGTTTTGTCGCCGAATCCCTTCAGTTCCAGAATCGTTTCTCGTCCCGCGTCGAGCACCTCCTCCGCGGATTCGAATCCGGCCGCGGCGAGCTTCTCGACGATGGTCTTGGTCAGTTCCGGGATGTCGGAGAGCAGGAGTTTTTCCTCCTTCGGCTGACTCTTGTCCCAGTCGGACTGTTTGACGGTCTCAACCGCGTATCCGGTGAGCATGCAGGCCAGCTGGCGGTTCTGGCCCCCCTTGCCGATGGCGAGGGAGATCTGGTCGTCGGAGATCACCGCCGTGGCGCTTTTCTGTTCATTGTTGAGAAGGATGCGGATGGGCTTCGCGGGCGAAAGCGCGCGGCTGATGAAAATTTCCGGCTCGCTGCTCCAGTTGATGACATCGATCTTCTCGTTGTTCAATTCCTTGACGATGGACTGGATGCGGACGCCCTTGAGGCCCACACAGGCGCCGACGGCGTCGATCCGCTTGTCGTTGGAATAAACCGCGACTTTCGCCCGGTCTCCGGGAAACCGCGCAACGCCCTTGATTTCGATCACGCCGTCGTAGATTTCCGGCACTTCCAGTTCAAAGAGCCGGACGAGGAACTTGGGATCGGTCCGGGAGACAATGACTTCAGGCCCGCGCGAGGTCTGGCTGACCTCCTTGATGACGGCCCGAACCGTGTCTCCCCGGTGATAGTGTTCGTTGTGGATCTGCTCGGACCGGGGCAGCGTGACTTCCATGTGGTCCACCGAGATCAGCACCTCGTCGCGGTTGTTCTGACGGATGTCGCCGACCACTACCTCGCCCACGCGGTCCTTGAACTCGTTGAACAGCACTTCCTTTTCGGCCTCCCGGATCTTCTGCGTGAGGCTCTGCTTGGCCGACGTGATCAGGCGCCGGCCGAAGCTCATGGGATCGATCATCTCGACGAACTCGTCCCCCAGATCCAGGTCGGGTTCCGTTTCCTTCGCCCGTTCCACGGTGATCTGCGTGACGGGATCGGCGACTTCTTCGACGATGTTCCTGATCTGGTAGATTTCGACTTCACCCTTGTCCATGTTGACGAAGACATTGAAATTGTCGGAAGTGCCGAATTTTCGTTTGATCATCGAGACAAAGATGGATTCGATGATGCCGCTGAGGGCCTCCCGTTTGATGTTCCGTTCCTTCGCGATCTGGGTTACGGCTTCGATGATTTCCGTGTTCATGGAAGAAGACTCCTGTTCACCATTGCACTGGACGGCGGGCGCGGATCACCGCCGTCAGGGGAATGCGGACCGTTTGTCCGTCGAATTCAAGCGCCACGGCTCCGTCAGCAACAGCCCGGACGATTCCCTCGTCCTGACGCGGAGCGCCATCCCGGGTCCATTCGATCCGGATCTTCCGGCCGGTCTGCAGTCGGAAATCCCGCTCCGTTTTCAGCGGACGGTCCAGTCCGGGCGAGGAGACTTCGATGCGCCAGTCCCGGGCTCCGGGTCCGGCCTGCTCGATGCAGGACCGCAGGCTGCGGTGAATGGCCGCACAATCCTCGACCGTGATGCCGCCCGGTTTGTCCGCGACTACGCAGACGGTCGGCGCGCGTCCGGATCCCCGCAGGGACACATCCAGCAGTTCGATCCCCGACCGGACAGCCGCGGCTTCCGCTTCACGGATCAGATCTGAAAGAAGTTCCGGTTTCATGGACCCCATTAAAAAAAGTGGGTTTGAGACCCACTTTTCAGCATTCAATATAGTCAACGATTTTCAAAAATGCAAGAAAAAGATGGGTTTAAACGGGGGAGTGCGTCTTTCCGCCCGTTACATCGACAGTTTCATCCATTCCGTTTCCTGGGACACCTGGCTTTCAGGAAACCTTTTTTCAATGGTTTCCAGGACGGCCCGGGCGGATTTCCGGTCACCGGCTTCCAATTGGCATCGGGCTGCTTCCTTCAGGTAAAACGGCGCGGTGAAAAGATCCGGGTATTTTTCCGCCGCCTGCGTATAAAGCCGGGCAGCGTCCTGCCAGCGCTTCTCCGATTCTGCGATCGCCGCCCGTCCGGCGAGGCTTGACGCGCGGAACACGGGATTCCCGCCGTGTCCGTCCATGACCATCGCGAAACGCCGGTCGGCCTCCTTGAGGTCGCCGGTTTCGAAGAGCGCATTGGCCGCAAAAAACGCCGCCTCTCCCGCGGCCGGTGTGCCTGAAAATTTCTTCGTCACTTCGTCCATCTTCCGGATGAGAGTCCCGGGATCGTTCATATAGAGGGACTGCAGCGCGTCTCCCAGGGCGGACTGCGCCTTGAGTTCCTCGATCCGCCGGCTTCTCGCCATGAAGACGCCGATCACGGCCAGCGCCAGAACCACGATCAGGACGGTATTCACCATTCTGCTGTTTTGGTCGTAAAATCGTCTGGCCTGAAAATATCGGGTGACCAGCGCGTCTTCCTTGATTTCCTTCTTGTGCAGCTTTTTCTTCGGTCTCAGCATGAATCCCTTCTCCGGTTGAGGGGGGTGTGCCTATTCGGTGCTGTAGGAACCCTCCAGAACATCCTTGACGATTTTTGAAAGCGTGATCTGAAGGTCCGCGGGTTTGGTGAAAAACGGGTATCCGTGCGCTTTCTGCTGTTCGAGAATTTCGGCTTCATCGGCGTATCCGGTCATCAGAATGATTTTCTGCTCCGGATTTCTTTTGCGGAGCGCGTTCGCCAGTTCAAATCCGTTCATTTTCGGCATCTTGATGTCGCTGATGACCAGATCCGGCTTGAACCGTTCCCATATGTCCAGAGCCTCTTCGCCGTTGAAAGCGATCCGAACCTCGTATCCCTGCCGGTCGAGAAAGCGCGTATAGACCCGGGCGATGGTATCCACATCATCAACGACCAGTATCTTTGCCTTCATGCCAACCCCCTGTAACAGGTTCGATGGTCCCTCGAAGGATCGATTCCCTCTGACCGAGTACCCCAGGCAGGAGTTGAACCTGCGGCCAACGGTTTAGGAAACCGCTGCTCTATCCTCTGAGCTACTGGGGCATTTTCCATCTTTTCAATGTATAAAAATAATTCCGAAAAGGCAAGATTTTTTTGACCTTGCGTCTGTTCCCGGCACCGAATAAAGCCATTGAATTTAGCGAAATTCTTTCGTACACTACGGCCGTTCTCACCCGCTTTTTTGAAGGGACTTCCCATGCAGGCTCCCTCCGAATCCCTGACGGAACGCATTGATGCGCTTGAATCGGAATCGATCTCCCTTCAGCGCGTCCTGACCTCCATCCCCGCCATCGCCCCGGAATCAGGCGGCGAAGGGGAGGAAACCAAGGCCGAATTCGTCCGCACGGTTCTCCGCGCGCTTCCTTGTGATGAACTGATCGAATCCCCGGCGCCGGACAACCGCGTTCCGGCCGGGATGCGGCCGAATCTCATCGCCACCTTCCGGGGATCCCGGACCGGCCGCACGATCTGGATTTTATCGCACCTGGACGTTGTCCCGCCCGGCGCCCTTTCCCAGTGGAACGGAAATCCCTTTCAGCTCGCGGTTCGGGACGGACGCTGCTACGGCCGGGGCGTCGAGGACAATCACCAGGGCATCGTCTCCTCCCTGCTCTCGGTCCGGGCGCTTCTGGAACTGCGGCTCCGGCCTGTGTTCAATGTCGGGCTCGTCATCGTCTCGGACGAAGAGCTGGGTTCGGCCTACGGCCTGGGGCATGTGCTGAAGCGGCATCCCAGGCTGTTCCGTCCCGAAGACTGGATCGTGGTACCCGACGCAGGAAATGCGGATGGGACCATGATCGAGGTGGCCGAGAAATCCATCCTCTGGCTCCGTTTTCTCGTCCGGGGACGGCAATGCCACGGTTCCGAGCCGAACCGGGGCGTCAACGCCCACCGGGCTTCCGCGAACCTGGTCGTCCGCATGGAAGAACTGCACCGGCTGTACCCCTCCGCCGATCCGGTCTTCGAGCCGCCGGTTTCTACCTTCGAGCCGACCCGCAAGGAGGAAAACGTACCGAACGTCAACACCATCCCCGGCTCGGACGTGGTCTTCTTCGACTGCCGCATCCTGCCGGAATACGATCTGAAGGAGGTCAAAAACGCGATCCGGCGGATCGCGGACGGAATCGAACGCGATTTCGGCGTCTCCGTTGAAATCACGTTCCCGAACGATGCGCCCGCGCCTCCCGCAACGCCGGTCGACGCTCCGGTCGTGCTCGGCCTGAGCCGCGCGATCCGCGAGGTCACGGGCCGGACCGCACGGCCGACGGGCATCGGCGGCGGGACGGTGGCATCCCTTTTCCGGCGGGCGGGCCTCCCGGCCGTCTGCTGGCAGACCATCGAGGATACGGCCCATATGCCGAACGAATCCTGCGTCATCGCCAACATGCTCACGGACGCGAAAGTGTTCGCCCGCCTCTTTCTCATGCCCGGATGACGGACCCGAACTGGCGCCGGCTCCGCGACGGACGCCTCGACTGGGCCCTGTTCCGTTCGCGTCACGCCATGGTGCGTTTTCTTCGCGATGATTTCGACAGCCGGGGATACCTGGAAACGGAAGCCCCCCTGCTGGTCCCCTGCCCCACCCTGGATTCGAACATCCAATCCCTGCGCGTAGACGTCGCGTCCATCGACGGCCTCCGAAGACGCTTCTATCTGCACACCTCGCCCGAATATGCGATGAAAAAACTGCTGGCCGCCGGAGCGGAACGCCTCTATTTCCTAGGCAAAGTGTTCCGGGACGGCGAGACCACGGCCCTGCACAATCCTGAATTCACCATGCTCGAATGGTACCGCGCGGATGCCTCCATCCGAGACCTGCTGGATGAAACGGAGGATTTCATCAGCAGGCTCGCGGTGCAGATCACCGGATCGACAACCGTTCGGGTTGGAGGACGAACCGTGGATCTGTCCCCCCCCTGGCCGCGGGTCCGCATGGCCGATCTTTTCCGCGAATCCACCGGGGCGGATCTCGATCCCGGATCCGGCGCCGCGGCGCTCAGACGCGTGGCGTCGCGCCTCGGCGTGTTCTTCAATCCGGAAGACGACTGGGAAACGATGTTCATGCGGATCTACCTGGAGAGGATGGAGCCGGGGCTCGGGTTCGACAAACCGGTTTTTCTCACGGATTACCCGGCCGGCCTGGCGATGAACGCGCGCCTGCGGAATGACGACACCCGGTGGGCGGAACGGTGCGAGCTGTTCATCGGCGGGCTCGAGCTGGCCAACGGCTACACGGAGATCACGGATCCGGCGGAACAGCGACGTCGCTTCGAGTCGGACCGCGGGAAAAAGCGGCTGGAAACCGGATCGGAACCGCCCGTGGACCTGGAGCTTCTGGAGGCCATGGAAGCGGGTCTCCCGCCGTGCGCGGGAATGGCCCTGGGCGTGGACCGCCTGGTGATGCTCCTGCTGAACCGCCGGGATATCGCGGACGTATTGATCTCCCCCCTCCCCCGCTGAACGCCTGCGCCCGGGGAGCCGGGGCGTCGGACGGCCGGCCGTACCGCCTTTGCTTCTGAAAGGCTTCGCGGGCCGGCCCGTCCATCGGCCCCGATCACGCCCTTCCCGTCATTGCGGCCGCATCCGGCTCTGGCCGACCCCGTTTCTAGATGAAGCGGTGCCGAATCACGGATGCGTATCTGCGGCTGATCACCAGGGGCTTGTCCAGCCCCCGCAGGTGTACGCGGAACGAATAATTGAACCATTCCTCGATGCGTTCGACCTGATCCATCTGGATGATGGTGGACCGGTGGATACGGCAGAACGCGTGCGCCGGCAGACGCTGTTCCCACTCGCGCAGGGGTTTCGGAACGAGCCCCTTCTGGCCGTCCGTCGTGATCACTTCGGAATAATCCCCGGCCGAGTGGATGCAGAGGATGCTTCCCACCCGCAGAAACCTCAGACGGTTGTCCACGGCCAGAAAAAGGCGGTCCTCGGTCGACCAGACGGGAGCCGGCTCGCCGCCCGGCGGATCCTCTCTTTCCATCCGGTCGACGGCCCGCTTCAACCGCTCCGGATT
>JAFGAX010000018.1 GCA_016933415.1 bacterium | reverse complement strand
TTAAAGCAGCCCCTTCACCATCCCCCCATCCACCTGAATCACCGCGCCGGTGATGTAGCCGGATCTCGGGGACGCGAGAAAGGCCACCAGGTCGGCCAGTTCCTTCGGATCCCCCATCCGTCCGAGCGGAATCTCCCGCACCATCTCGTCGATGATCTTGTCAATGTGCTTTCTCGATCGGGACGCCTTGTCCTCGACCAGAGCCTTCACACGGTCCGTCATGAAATAACCCGGGCAGAGCGCGTTCACGAGGATGTTGTCCGGCGCGAGTTCCTCCGCCAGGCTCTTGGTCAGTCCCACCACGGCCGGACGCAGCGTGTTCGACAGGAGCAGTCCGGGCAGGGGCTGTTTCACGGAAACCGACGTCAGGTTGATGATGCGGCCCCATTTGTGCTTGCGCATCGACGGAAGCACGGCGCGGATCAGCCGCACGACGCTGAACAACGTGAGCGCGGAGGCCTTCTTCCAGTCCTCCTCCTGGATCTCGTCGAAATCGCCGGGCGTCGGCCCCCCGGAATTGGTGACGAGAATGTCCACTCGGCCGAAAAGGTCCAGGGTTTCATCGACCATCCAGCGGACCTGATCCCCGTCCGACAGGTCGATGGACAGCGGGAACACCGTCACGCCGGTGTCGAGAAGAATCTCGTCCGCCGTCGCCTCGAGCACATCCTTGTTCCGGGCGCAGATAACCAGCTTCGCGCCTTCACGCGCGAGCTGCCAGGCCACTGCCTTGCCGAGCCCCCTGCTCGACGCGGCCACGACCGCCACTTTGTCTTTCAAGCCGAGATCCATTGGCGTTCCCCGTTGGTGGTTGGAGTGTACTGCCGGCCGCCGCCCCGCGGCGCCGGACTCGGAAGACAGGAATCCGAGGCCTCAGCGCCCGTGCATGGCGATGAAGCGGCTGATGGAGCGGTCGAACGTGGCTTCGACCTCAGGCGTGAAATAGCAGGCTGGAAGCTCGCCCGCCCGCCGGTGATAGGCCACGCACTCGCAGCATTTTCCCTTCCGGCTGCAGGGTTCATAGGTGCAGTTGCACCGGCTCAAGTTGCTTTTCAGGTTGTCACATTCGGACATTTCATCCTCCTCGGCCTGCGGACGGAACCCCGCGGCGGAACCCTACCGGTCCCCATCCGCGGCATCCAGCCGCAGAATCACGGCCTTTCCAGATGTGGCGTCGGTCAGGTCGGCCGTGAACGCCTCGGCGCGGCCGGCCCTGACCCGCACGGAGATTTCGGTTTCGGACTGAAAGCCGCGGTTTTCAACCCTCGCCTGATGTCTCCGGATCACGGCCATCACGCGGCCCGTCCATTCGGCTCCGAACCGGACACTGAAAGAAGCCTCGATGAAACGCCCGATGCGGCCGGCCGCATCGAGTGTGCCGCCCGCGCATTCGCCGTAGGCCCTCGCCAGGCCGCCTGTGCCCAGCTTCCGGCCCCCGAAATACCGGACCACCGCGCAGACCGTGTCCGAAAGTGTCCTGCGGTCGATGGCCTCCAGAATGGGCCGGCCCGCCGTGCCGGAGGGCTCTCCGGCGTCATTCGTCCGGAACCGGGAACGGTCTCCGGCACCGACACGCCAGGCCCAGCAGCAATGCGTGGCGTCCCTGTATTCCCGCGAGATCGAACCGGCCCATTGCTCGGCGGCTTCCGCGGACGCGGCCCGCGCCGCGAACCCGATGAAACGCGATCCCTTGACCGTCAGTTCGAACCGGCCGGGCTTCTCGATCGAGAAAGTGACATCGACCGGCGGATCGCTCCCGGCTGCCGGATGCGGTTCACCCACGGCTTTCCGCTGCGGGCTCGGACTTCGCGTCGGGCTTCGCGATTGCGTTCCTCAGGGCCGCGACGCAGGTCAGCGAACACCGTATCTTGTGCTCCGGAAGACCGCCCATGCGTTCGGCCAGCTGTGCCTCGGTCAGGCTGGCGGCCTCAGCCGGGGTTTTCCCCCGCATCCATTCCGTGAAAAAGCTGGCGGACGCGATAGCGGCCACGCATCCCATCACCTGAACCCGCGCGTCCTCGATGCGGCCGTCACGGATCCGGAGGGTCAGTCGGACATGGTCGCCGTCCGCTTCGTTCTTCGCCTCGCCGACCGCGTCGGGATTCCCGATTTCCCCGATGCACCGGGGATTCCTGAAATGATCCAGCACCAGGCCGCTGTACATGCCGGTCACCGCATTTTGATCATTTTGCCGACTTCAGAGGTCTCGGCCTTCCGGCCGCCGATCCCGGCCCGGGCCGTGACCGTGTACAGATAGACGCCGTTCGACAACGCGTCCCCGCGTTCGTCCCGCCCGTCCCAGTCCACCCAGTTGAAGCCCGGCTGCGCCGGTATGCCCTCGATTCTGCGGATCCGCCTGCCGTCCACCGTGTAAATGCGGATCTCGGCTTGCGCGGACCGGCTGATCTCGAACGTGAACTGGGTGGCGTCGCTGAAGGGATTCGGGTAATTCAGCAGTTTTTCCAGAACCAGACCGTCCTCAGCCACGGCGCGGAATTCCACGGTCCGGGAGGCGGAATTGTTCGCATTGTCCCAGGCCTTGAGCGTGAGCCGGCGGACGCCGGGCGTCACGCCGGTCAGCGGATACACGACGCGGCCCTTGAGGTAACTGCCCGCGTCGTAGCTGAAATACGCGCTGACATCGACCGGCAGGCCGTCGTCCAGCGCGAGGGTGATTTTGTGGCCGAGCTCGCCGGTCAGGTTGATGCCCGTCCGGCTGTCTTCGATCTCGGCCGAGAGCACCGGATCGCCCGCGACCATGTCGCCCGGCATGAAATTCGGAAGCCCTTCAAAACCGATCCGGATGTCCGGCCCCTGCCGGTCGTCCACGAAAGCGCTGCCGCCGGTGACCAAGCCGTCCCTGGCGCCGAATCCGTCCGTGGATTCGTTCCAGGCGTAGCCGGACAGGCGGCCGAGCGTGCCGCCGTAGGTGATGTCCTTGGGCACGATGAATTCGAACGCGAAGCGGCCGGCCGTCACTTCATTTTCACCGCGGAACATGGGGTTTCCGGGCAGCACGTAGTTCACGGACGCTCCGGATCCGGCCGTGTACCGGATGGATTTTTTCGAATCCGACGCCTGAATCCGCACCCGGCCGCTGAAGTCCTCCCATCGGACACCGTCTCTCCGGATCTCGCCTTCCACGCGGACGTGCCCGAGCGCCCGGAGCGTGTCCGGATCGACCGAGGTGAAAACCATTTCCTGCCTCGGCGCCGCCAGGCGGAGCGTGGGATCGCCGATAATGACGTACTTCTGGTCGTTCGTCCGGTTCAGCGTGACCGCCTTGGCGATGCGCATGGCCTCGCCGATGCGGAGCGGATCGGACAGGTTCCGGAGAAGCGGATCCATGAAGGCACGGTTCAGGGCGGAATTTTCATTGGAATAGCTGAACCGCGTCGCGCCGATGACCGCGATGCCGCCCGCGTCCGGAGCGGCCAGCAGGTCCTCGCAGAACGACTGTTCCCTGGGATCGTCGAACAGTCCGAATTCACACGTGGCCGCGAAAAAAAGGGGAAGCCTGCCGCCGTTCTCCAGCCGCTTCATGGAGGCTTCCTGCTGAAAAACCCACTCATGCGCCCAGACGGTCCTGTTGGCGTGGCCCGTGTAATTGACGATGAGCGTGCCCGCGTTGATCTGACGGATGAGATCGTCTTCAACCTGCGGCTTGAGACGCCGTGTCTGGATCTCGACCGGGTATTCGGTCATGTAGATTTTGCGCTGGTTGAAAGCCGCGGGCAGAATGCCGACGGCCAAAGTCTCGGAATCCCGGACATGCTCCATCTCCGAAGACGACGTCTGGCTGATTTCGTCGTCCGCCACGATGGTGATCAGACCGCGCCAGTCGCCCCGGTCCGGCTCGGACTGATACCGGATCCACTTGTCGACCACGGCGGCCGCCTGTTCCGCCGATTCCACGGTGGCCCTTCCGACCGCCAGGTCCGCCAGCGCGTCGTCGCCCGCCACCCACGCGAACCAGTCGTCCACGGCTGGAGAAAAGAGCCTCTGGGTACCGCCGATCTCGAACGGGGGGATCCAGTTCGTTTTGGAACCGGACAACCGGTTCCGGTAATCGTAATGCCCGTCCCCGAACAGCAGCAGAAAGGACGGCGGGTTTCGCCAGGTTTCATGCGCGGTCCGCACGAAATCGCGGAGCGCGGCCGGATCACGAATGCCCCAGCCGAATTCGTCGAACACCTCGGCGATGTCCGCCACGAACACGTCGAGTGAATCCGCGTCGCGCTTGAACCGGGCGTACCGTTCCGCCGCGTCCATGAAGGCCGCTGGCGCGACGATCAGCAGGTCGCATCCATGTTCCGGGTTCCGCAGGTCCGCGAAAACGTCCCTTTCAATGCTCGGCGGCGAAGGAGCGGAGGATCCGGACCGGCAGAAATAAGTCCGGACGTTTCCGGAATCGGCCGCATCGGAAACCAGGTACGCGCCGTCCTCCGCAATGACGGCAAGGGCCCGGATCGAAGCGGGATCGGTCACGTCCCACACCGCGGGCTCGGACGTGAAACCGGTCAGCCGGTACCGCCAGGCGCCGCCCGCCTGCGGCGAGAAAAATTTCAGCTGGTTGTCCCTCGCGGTCAGGGCTCTGCGGTACCGGATCTCGAGCCAGCCCAGGTAGCCTTTCGCGGACTGAAGTGTCGCGCTGAACCGCACGCCGACCGTATTGCCGGCTGCTTTCAGGCCCGCGGGATCGCTGAACTGGTACAGCTGGGTGGCGCCGTTGATGACCCGGACCGAACCGATGCTCCGTCCGTTCACCGAGACGAAAAAATTCTGGGTGACGGTGTCATCCATGTCTTCGCCCTTGAACAGGATGCGGTAAAAGGGCGTGTCGTTCCCGGCCGGATCATAGGCCGGAATCGGCACGGACACGGGTTCGGTGTCTCCGGTCTCAAAAAGAGCGGTATACCAGAACAGACCGGACTCGATGGGATTGTCCTTGTCGTTCTGCAGGAACTGGTGATCCGTGAATGTCGCGGTCAGCGCCGCAGATTCAGGCGCGGGAGCCGGGTCCGTCTGAATGCGGCGGCCGGGTTTTCCGTCGTTGAACGCGAGCCAGTAGATGTTCGATTCGGTGAATGTATTCAAGTAATGCTCGAAAACGCGGTTCCGCGTCTGCCATCCTGCGGGCCCACGGCCGTAGAAGAGCAGGGCATCAGACGCGTCGAACCGCCCGTCCTCCGCGCCGATGACCCGGATGGGATTCTCGACGAGGCTGTCGGGCCGGGCGTCCAGAACCGGCAGGGGAAGCGCCTGGCCTCCGTTGTTGAATATCTTCAGGGTCGCGGGATCGATGGCCGCGATGTCAATGCCCGCGTTTTTCAGGTAGGCGCCGCTGATCGAATACACGGCGTCGGAGGAAATCGGTATCTTATAATACTCGCCGGTCCGACGGACACGGCCGGTTCTGCGGAGACCGGGCCTTTCCGGTTTCAACCATGTCCTCGCTTCCGCGTGGTTGAGAAGGACATTCCGGTATACAGCCTCGTCCGTGGCCGGCCGGGGCCGTACGGATGACGCGGCCGGACGCTCGAACTCCGCGGACAATCGAATTTTGGTAAAAACGGCCAGTGCTCCGGTTCCGGCGTCGAACCGCACCGGGTGGAAGCGCACATGCACCACGCGATACGGGCCGAAAACCTGCGGATCCGAAACGTCGAAAAGCGGGTCCGATGCGTTCCCGCCGGCCGCGTACCCGGGGCCGGTTTCGAATATTTCCACCGGCAGTCCGTCAACGGTTTCGAGCCGCGGGCCCGGGAGCAGGCGGACCTTCTCAAAGGCCGGACCCGGATCCGCTCCCTGGAGCGAAACCCGGACACCTCCCTCGTAGGGTACGGCAATGACCGCGGTGGCGACCGGCATCATCGGCGCACCGGTTTCCACCTCGGCGCGGCCGCCCCGGAAACCGACACGGATGAATCCGCCGGCCTGGGTTCGGATTGAATCCAGTTCCAGATCGGACAGATTGAATTCCACCACGCAACCCCGGTCCGAACTGCCAAACAGCCGGAAAACAGGAGCATCCTGGGCCCTGCCGGAGGACAGGAACCCGACGGCCAAAAAAACAGTGGCCCGGAAAACAACGGAACTGCGGAAAGGGCTGTTCATGGCTTAAAATATAGGAATTTATGGAAAAAACCAAACAAAAAAACGTTCGCACGTTGGAACGTTTGAACGTTCGGGCGTTGGAATATTGACACGTTTGAATCTGTCAGCGAGCGCATTCCCCGCGGCTTGTCTTCAATAATTCATAAATACAATAGTTTGATCCCGCGTAGCGGGCCGCGGGGTAAGCGAGCGAATATCAGATGTCTCTTCTCTACAGATAGAAGATTCGCCGCAAAGCGGCACCAAGCTATTTTATGTTTACACTATTGAAGGCCCGCCGCTTGCCTTCCATACTCTAAAAATATAATAAATTGGTCCCGCAAAGCGGGGTCTTCAATAATTCATAAATATAATCGCTTGATCCCGCGCAGCGGGCGGCGGGGAGCTTCAATATCGTGACAAGTTCCCGCGGATCCGCTCCATTTCGACGTTTGAACGTTCAAACGTTCCAACGTGTCTACGCGTAAAAAAAGCCGCCCCCTGAACCGGGGACGGCCGGAAATACCTGCTTGATGAAAAATGGGTTTCAGCCGGTCAGCACATTCACCACTTCATCCGTGTGCGTCAGATCCGCGAACAGAAAGTCCGGGAATTCCGCCTGCAACTCATCCGCCGCGTGCACGCCCGTGGCCACGGCGACCGTCCTCACCCCGTGCGGCTTGCCGCAACGGATGTCGAAAGGCGTGTCGCCGATGACAAAAACCGTTTCAGGCGCGGGACTCATACCATGCGCCTGCCGGAACCGTTCCATGGCGACAGGCACAAGCGCGTCCCGGTTCATGGAGTCATCCGCGTAAGCGCCGATCCGGAAAAACCCGTCAATGCCGAAATACCGCAGTTTGATCAGCCCGCTGTACCTCCAGTTCCCGGTGAGCAGGCCGAGTTCGATGTTCTGCGCGCCGGACAGGGCCTTCAGAAGCGGAAGAACGCCCGGGCAGAGCGCCTTGCCCGGCCTGTCCAGGCCGATTTCCTCCTCGAGATACCAGAAATAGTATTCCCTGAACTTCTCGATTTTTGAATCGTCCTGCGGGAAGCCGTTTTCCTGCAGGACCTGCCGGACAATGCCCGGATCGGTCCGTCCCATGAGCGGGACCGTCCGGAGCGCATCCCGTATGCCCCAGACCGTCTCGAATGACCGCTCCATTGCGACTTTTCCCGCCCCGCCCGAGAGCAGAAGCGTCCCGTCAATGTCGAAAAGCAGAAGATTCACGGGCTTTGGGACAGACTTCAGTTCCGGTCGTAGCGTTTGGCCATCTCGGCGAGCGTGACGCGCTCAACACTCGCGGCCAGACCCGCGGATCCGAACTTGCGCACGAGCATTTCGACATGGGCCGCGATGCGCTCCTTGATCAGGACCATGACGGGCTCCAGGTCGCCGCCGCGGGGATGGACGCGGAGCAGGCCGATGTCGATGGTCTTCAGGTAATCGCGCGGATCGATGAACTCCGGATGGCTGTCCAGGGCCTGCTTGATGGGAACCAGGACATTCGGGGACTTTTTCTCGACTCCCGGATTGTCGTGGAAAAATTTACGGAACGCGGCCGTGATGCCGAGCCGCAGATCCGTGTCGATGTTCACCTTGCGGATTCCAGCGGCAATGGCCTCCTGAATTTTCTGCATCGGAATGCCCGCGGAGTCCTTGATGCCGCCGCCGTACCGGTTGATTTCCTCGACCAGTTCCTTCGGCACCGTGGAGGAACCGTGGCCCACGAGAAAGTGGTTCTCGTTCTGGCCATAGGCCTTCATGCCGGCGTACGAGGCCTGGACGATGTGGATCGCGAGCTTGTCCGTGCCCTTGCCCTTGTTGGGCCCGTGTGCGGTTCCGTAGGCCACGGCGAGCGCGTCGGCCTTGGATTCATTGAAGAAATGGGGGACCAGAAAGGGATCGGCGTAGGTCGTGGACTCGTGGATGACATCCTCTTCAACTCCCTCGAGCTTGCCGAATTCGCCTTCAACGCTGACGCCCCTGGGATGGGCATAGTTCAGGATGGATTTGGTCGCGGCGATATTGTCCTTGAGGTCGAGCTTGGAGGCGTCGATCATGACCGAGCTGAACCCGTTGTCCACGCATTCCCGGCCTTTTTCATCATCGCCGTGATCCAGGTGGAGGGACACGGGCAGGTCATGGCCGGTTTCCTTCATGGCCGCGAGGACCATGGCCGATATCTTGTCAGGGCCGCCCTGGAACTTGTTCGCTCCCCTGCTGGCCTGGATGATGCCGGGCGCATCCGCGCGTTTCAAGCCTTCGAGAATACCCTCCGCCTGCGTGTAAAAATTGACGTTGAATGCGCCGATCGCGGCCGGCCGGCCGTTGAGTGAAGACTGTTCGGCCGCCCGGAGAAGGGGGACCATGGAGAACAATTGAAAATCCTGTTTGGACATGGATATACCTCCGGAATAGGAATGAACAATAAATTTCGCATAAAATGGGGTAAAAGTCAAGAAAAACCTGACCCAAGGCAGTAACAAACCGTTTGCATTTTTCAGTTTAACATACTACCATATGCACCGGGCCTGTTAACACATGGGATTTTCGGGAAACCGATACCGCTTTTCTCTATTTAAAACAAGAGGTTAATGATGAAAATATCCTTCCCGTCCACGAATGAAACCTTTGACCTCGAATTATCCGAGAATATGCTGGCAGCCAACAATCAACTGGCCGCTGAAAACCGGCGTTTCTTCGACTCCCGCGGGATTTTCGCCATCGACATTCTCGGCTCGGTCGGTTCCGGAAAAACCACTTTGGTTCAGCAATTCGTCCGCCGCCTGAAGGACAAAAAGAAAGTCGCATCCATAGCCGGCGACCTGGCGACCACGATTGACGCGGACCGGATCCGGACCGCGGGCGGCGAAGTGCTGCAGGTCAACACGGGTTCGCTCTGCCATCTGGACGCGGCCATCATCAGCCGGGCGATGTCCGGCCTGAACCTGGACGGCCTGGACGTTCTGCTCATCGAAAATGTGGGAAATCTCATATGCCCGGGTGAATTCCGGCTGGGCGCGCACTGCAGGCTCGTTGTGGTCTCCGTCACCGAAGGTCCCTACATGATCGTCAAGCATCCGGCCGTTTTTCTGGATGCGGATGCCGTGGCCGTGAACAAGACGGACCTGGCCGGCGTCATGGAGGTGGACCCGGAACGTCTGAAACGGGACGCGCTTTCGCTGAAGCCGGGCCTGAAAACAGCGCTGGTCTCCGCGAAGACCGGGGAAGGCGTGGATGAGCTGATGCGGCTGATGGAGATTCCGGGGGCCTGATGCACGAGGCGTCGATCGCCGGATCCATTGTCCGGTCCGTGCTCAGCGCGGCCGCTGAAGCGAAGGCCCGGAAAGTCGAGACCGTGGTCCTGGAATTCGGGGAATGGAGCGCTTTTCAGCCCGAACAGGTGGAATTCTGGCTGAGAATCGGTTTCGAAAACACGCCTGCCGCGTCCGCGGCTTTCGAATTCCGTACTGTGCCCGGCCGTATCCGGTGCCGTGCATGCGGCACGGAAGGACCCTGTCCGAAACCCGAAAACGGCGCAATCGACCCCTTTATCGGGCCTGTTCTCGAATGTCCCTCCTGCGGCGGATCGGACGTGGAAATCATGTCTGGCCGGGAGGCGGTCGTGAAATCGATACGGGTGAAAAAATAACACGTTTACACGTTGGAACGTTAGCACGTTAGAACGTTCCAACGTGCCAACGTGACAACTTGTGAACGCGCCAACGTGTTCGTCCGTTGCTCTGCAGCCCCCCTAAAACGTCACTCCCACGATCACATCGAAAAAGGTCCTTGCCGGAAGAGCGGCATCGAACAGATGCACGGCGCCCGCGTAGAAATACGCGTAACGGAACGCGACCACGCCGATTCCAGTCAGCACGGCTCGGCCCGCGTCCGACGCCGTCTGCCTGCGGCTGCCGTAATAATAGAAGCCCGTGGAATCCGCGGGCAGGTACCTCACCGAGGTGACATTTCCGTAATACCCGCCTGCCCCGGCCAGCAGGAACGGCGCGACACGGCGGGAGGCGGCAAAAGCCGGCTTCCACTGAACCGTGGCCGCGTGCAGGGCCGCATGATCCGAAGCCGGATACCATTTGTCCGGCTTCAGCCAGTATTCCGGAAAGTCGGAGGAAATTTCATTGTAATGTCCCCAGAACAGAACCCCGGCCGAAAAGGCGCCGGCGTGCACGAGGTCCAGGCGCATCTGGCCGCGGATGAAATTCCGCTTCAGGGACGACATGTTGGCTTCGACGAAATTCCGGTCCGCTGCGTCCTCCACGGCGAATGCCGGCGTCCGGGCGTTCAGCGTGCGGCCGTATCCGCCGCCCGCGTAGATTCGCGGGCGGATCCGGATGTCCGGGAAGAGCGCGCCGGGCGCCGTAAAAAACAAGACCATGGCGGCCAGGCAGAGCCAGGTCCGGGTGACGCTGCGGTCAAGCATTTCTGGACGGGTCATGCCGCGCCCTCCGATCCGGCAGGCGATCCGGCGCGGCTGTACACGGACCGGTTCAGGTCCTCATGCCGTTCCAGGGCCAGGCGGATCAGCCGGTCAATGAGTTCAGGGTAGGGAACGCCGGACGCCTCCCACATCTTCCCGTACATGCTGATCGGCGTGAATCCGGGGATGGTGTTGATCTCGTTCACGAATATCCGGTGGGTGTCCTTTTCCATCAGAAAGTCCACCCGGGCCATGCCCGCGCAATCCACGGCCTTGAACGCGTCCTTCGCGAACCCGCGGACGGCCCGGGCGATCGGCTCTGACAGTTCCGCGGGCACGACGGTCGCGCTGGCGAGCTCGTACTTGGCCGCGTAATCGTAGAATTCATTGCAGGGCAGAATTTCGCCCACGGCCGAGGCCTCGGGCTCGTCGTTTCCCAGCACCGCGCATTCCAGCTCGCGGCCGATGACCGCCTTTTCGACGAGAATCTTGCGGTCGAACCGGGCCGCCTCTTCAATGCACCGGGCCAGGCCCGCCTCGTCCGCCGCCTTTCCCACGCCCACGCTGGATCCCGCGTTCGCGGGCTTGACGAAACAGGGAAAACCGATCTCCTTTGAAACGCCCTTCCGGATGACATCCGCGTCTGTCTTCCATTTGGAGCGCAGAAACCAGATGAAATCCGCGCAGGGCAGTTCGTTCTGCAGAAAAATCTGCTTCATCAGAATCTTGTCCATGCCCAGTGAAGACGCGGCCACGCCCGCGCCCACGCAGGGCAGCCCGGAAAGGGCGATCAGGCCCTGAACCGTGCCGTCCTCCCCGAACGTGCCGTGCAGAACCGGAAACACCGCGTCCGCCTCGATCGTGCCGGCCTGAACGCCGCCGCCCCCGACGCAATGAAAACCGTGCAGGGTGGGGTCGCCTGCGGTCAGGCCCGGACCGGAGGCGCGCTCCAGATCCCCGGGCGTTTCATAAACCGCTTCCGCCGGCAAAAGCTCCCAGCGGCCCTCCCGGGTGATCTTGACTGGAAGGATGTCGTATTTCAGCCGGTCGATGTGCTTCAGAATGCCGAGCGCGGACGCGAGCGAAACCTCATGCTCGGTCGACCGGCCCCCGAACAGCACCGCCACTCTCATTTTTCCCATGTGGTTTTCCCTTGTCGTGATTCGATAAAATAGCGAATCCCATCTCCATATGCAATCCTTTTTCATTTTTCAGCGCAGAGGCTCCTGCCTCTGCGCTGACGGGAGCATCCGGTTCCGCAGGGGCAGGAGCCCCTGCGGGGAGTACTGTATTCTCTTGCATCCTTTTCCCGCGGTGTTTTGAAAAATCACTCCGAACTGTCCGG
>JAFGAX010000154.1 GCA_016933415.1 bacterium | reverse complement strand
GGGCGGCACTCAGGGGCTCAGCCGGTCGCTGTTCGGATCCATGGTGCCGAAGAACCGGTCCGCGGAATTCTTCGGATTCTACAACATCAGCGGGAAGTTCGCGGGCATTCTCGGGCCCGCGGTGTTCGGTCTGTCGGGACAGATCGGCGGAACGAGCCGTGTCGGCATTCTGTCGCTGCTCGCGTTCTTCGCGATCGGCGCCGCGCTGCTCCTGCGGGTGGACGTGGAGGAGGGGAGGCGGCAGGGCGCGGCCGAACGGGGATAAGGCGGATCGGGCCGGCGGGCCGTTGAAGCGGTGCGGAAACGGCCGGCCCGACGGACGGGGGATTTCGATTGCCTTTTTCTTGATTTTCGCATACCTTTGTCCCATGCTGAAGGCGTTTTACGAAAACCGGCTGAAAAAGAGCCGTTTCTACCGCAACGTCATGACCCTGATGTCCGGGACGGCCCTGGCACAGGTGCTTCCCGTCGCCGCCCTCCCCGTGCTTTCCCGGCTGTATACGCCTGAACATTTCGGAACGTACGGGCTTTTTCTTTCCATTTCGACATCCCTGGCTGTTCTCGCAACCGGCCGGTACGAACTGGCCATTCCGCTCCCCCGGAAGAATGAGGATGCCTTCCACCTGGTTGTCCTGTCCGCCCTTCTGACTGCCGGCTTCAGCCTTCTGATCCTGATTCTGACTTTTTTTGCGCGCGGACCCGTTTCCGGAGTCCTGAAAAACCCCGAGATTTCGGGGTGGCTGTTCGGTGTATCCATTTCCGTCCTGCTGCTGGCGGGATTCCAGATTCTCAATTACTGGGCAAACCGGAACAACCGGTATCGGGACATGGCTGCGGGCCGCGTGATCCAGACGGGGCTGATGGTCGTCACGGCGCTCGGCCTGGGTTTCCTTCATCCCGGGGCCGGAGGCCTGATCGTCGCGGGCATCGCCGGTCAGCTGGCGGCCGTGCTGTTCATGGCGTCGAGGACCTTCACGCGGGAACAGAGAGCGGGGATGACCGTCCGGGGCGCCGGTCTTCGGGAGCAGGCCAGACGGTACGAGAAATTTCCGCGCATCAATTCCATGCACGCCCTGATGGACATGCTGCAGTTGAACGGGATCATTTTTCTGATTTCCGCGTTTTTCGGCCAGAAGGTGCTGGGTTTTTATTCCATGACCATGCGCGTGCTGAGAACGCCCCTCAGCTTCGTCGGCACCTCCATTGCCCAGGTTTTTTACCAGAGAATGTCGTCCGACTACAGCGCCGGGAAGGAAATTGAAAGCCTGGTCCGGAAAACGACGGTTCGTCTCGCGATTCTGGCTTTCCCCGTCTTCTTCACGCTGTTTCTGGCCGGCCCACAACTCTTTTCGGCCGTTCTGGGTCCGGAATGGCGGGAGGCGGGCGTGTACGCAAAAATTCTGGCGCCCTGGCTGTATCTGAACTTCATCTATTCCCCGGTTTCACAACTGCCGCTTGTCCTGAACCGGCAGGGAGCGGGTTTTTTCGTCGGACTCGGCTACAATATCCTGATCCTGGCGTTCGTTTTTATCGGCTATCGCACGGGTGACATCCGCATGGGCTTCACCCTCATTTCCATTTTCGTCACATTTTATCTGATCGGCACCCTCGTCTGGCTTTTTTGGATCTCCAGGCAGGGCCGGATCGCGGAACGGAACGGATAATGAAGATTTCAGGGGACATCGACCGGGCGATGAAGGGACGGGAATTCTCAAGCGGAATCGCGCTTCCCATCGCCCGTCACGAATGGAAACTGCGCCGCAGGATGGATGTCGTCGAGTCTCTGGTTGCGGGGAAGCGGATCATCCATCTGGGATGCGCGGATCACGTGACCTCCATCGAGAAAAAGCTGGCCCGGGACAAATGGTTTCACAAACGGCTCGCCGACCGCGCGGAACGCTGCCTGGGTGTGGACATCAATCCGGAAGGCATCGCGGTCATGAAGGGGCTGGGATACAAGGACGTGGTGCTCGCCGATCTGGTCCGGGATCCTCTGCCCCGGGAGATTGGGTCAACCCGTTGGGACTACATGATCCTGGGCGAAATTGTGGAGCACCAGGACAATCCCGTATCCTTCCTGAACGCCATTCGGGAGAAATGCCATGGCTTCGTGGAACGGATCGTCGTGTCCGCGCCGCATGCGTTCCGGCATTCGAATTTCACGTCCGCCCTATGCAATGTCGAACGCATCAATTCGGACCACCGTTACTGGATGACGCCCTATACGCTCGGGAAAATCGGAGTGCGGGCGGGCCTGGAAATCGAACACTTTCAGATGTGCCAGTCCTTCGCGCTTCCGCCACATTGGATTTTCCGCAGGATGCTGCTGACGTTTTTCCCCGGATTGCGGGACGACATCGTGATGGTTTTCAGGATGGAATAAAGGGCCCCGAGAGGATGCAGGACAGCATTTTCTCCCGTCTTCCGGCTTCGCTGAACTTCTCCGCCACCCGTTGACGCGCCTTCCTGCCGGCGGATGCCGGCGCGGCGAGCGCCTTTCGAATCGTCCGGGCCGCGGTCTCGGGATCGCGGCCGGCCAAAATGAATCCGGCGTCTCCGATAGTCTCCGGAATCCCGCCCGCGTCCGTGCCCACCGGGACACACTCGCAGAGCATGGCCTCGCAGACCACGTTCGGCATCCCCTCGCTCAAAGACAACTGGGCGTATACCTTGGCCCTCGAGTAGAATTTCCGGAGTTCGGCCCGCGGCAGCCTCCCGAAGAACCGGACATTCGGAGGCGCTTTCAGCCTGTGCCGGGCTTCGCCTCCGAGGCCGATGACCGCGAAGCGGACGTGCGGCAGACGCTCGGCCGCACGGACGAAGAAATCCAGGCCCTTGATGCGGATGCGCGTCTCGTCATCCGCGAAACCGACGGTCAGAACCAGGTTTTCCTTGGGCGTGTCGCAGAACCATCGGGAGGCGTCGAATCCGAAGGGCACGTGGACGATCCGTCCGCGGATGATCGGAACGTGAAGGCGGGCTTTTTCAGCCAGCGCGCGGGCGACCGGCGCGAGGATATCGGCCCGGCCGATGGCGAACCGGGCGCAGGCCGACCGGATCGGGTTCGAAAAAACGCCGTAGTTCAATTTGGGGATTCGGGTCACGTCGTACCCGGCCAGCATGACAATGGATTTTCCGCCGGAGAGCCTCGAAAACAGGACGGGCAGAAAGGCGTGGTAGTCCGCGAACCAGACGATCACCGTTCTCGCTCGCGGCGCGTTCAGAATCAGCCACGCGAAAAGCCGCATCTGCTGCCGGACATTGGGCAGAATGCGCCGGCTCGGGCTGTACAGGAAGGTCCTGACCCGAAAGGTTTCGTGCATGAAATCGAGGTCCTCCCGGATGAAGGAGGGCGTTCCCATGGTGATGAACAGGAGCGTCCGGTCCGCTTCGCGGGGTTTCGGCTGGGAGGAGGGCATGGGGGAATATAGCCTGAAAAACCATAAAAATCAAACTTGAAGAAACCGGATTCGGGCGTGTTCGGGGATGTTCCGGGTTCCGAGTTCCGTGTTCCGGGTTGAAAAGCCCCACGGATCCTCGGATCAGAAACAGCCGCCCCGCCTGCAGACGTTTTTTCAGGCGCACGAAGACGGAAGAGGCGGGATCGGGAACGGCGCAGACCAGACCCGTTCTCCGAAAGGGGAGATGGACGGAAAAACGACACGGATCCGTCAAAAAACCGTTTGCTTCAGAACAATAATCGACTAAATTTAAGGATTATTTACAGGAGGCCCGTCACCCCATGAGCGGCTTTTTCGGCGTCGCTTCCGCGACGGACTGCGTCGACGATCTTTTCTACGGCACCGATTACCATTCCCACCTCGGAACCCGCCGGGGCGGCCTGGCCGTCTCAAACCGGAACGGGCTCTTCCGTTTCATCCACAATATCGAGAACGCGCAGTTCCGTTCCAAATTCGAGACCGACCGTGCCCGGCTCCTGGGGCATTCCGGCATCGGCGTCATCAGCGACGGCGAAGACCAGCCCCTGATCATCGGCTCGCGGCACGGGAATTACGCCATTGTCACGGTCAGCCGGATCAACAATCTGAAAGCCCTGGCCGATGAGGCTTTCGCCGCGAGGGACGCTCATTTTTCCGAAATGAGCGGAAACGCCGTCAATCCGACCGAACTCACGGCCGTGCTGATCAACCAGGGTGTCACGATCGAGGAAGGAATTCTGAACGCCCAGGAACGGATCGAAGGATCCTGCTCCATCCTCCTGCTGACGCCGAAGGGCATCTACGCAGCGCGGGACCGCATGGGCCGGACGCCCGTCACGCTCGGCCGGCGGGAGGGCGCCCACTGCGCCACGTTCGAGACCTGCGCCCTGCCGAACCTGGGATATGAACCGGCGCACGAACTGGGACCCGGCGAAACGGTTTTCTTCACTGCGGACGGATACGAGACGCGGGTTCCGCCGCGGGATGCGCTCCGCATCTGCGCTTTTCTCTGGGTGTATTACGGGTATCCGGCCTCCACCTACGAGGGCCGGAACGTGGAAGCCGTGCGTTACCAGTGCGGCGAAGCGCTCGCGGCAAGCGATTCCGTGCGGCCGGACGCGGTGTCCGGCATACCCGATTCCGGCACATCGCACGCGCTGGGCTACTCCAACAAGGCCCGCATCCCCTATACCCGGCCTTTCGTCAAGTACACGCCGACCTGGCCCCGCAGTTTTATGCCGCAGGATCAGGATGTCCGCAACCTGGTCGCGCGGATGAAGCTCATCCCCATCCGAGAATTGATCGAGGGCAAGCGCCTGCTGTTCTGCGAGGATTCGATCGTGCGGGGCACCCAGCTCCGCGAAACGATTCAGCGCATGTTCCAGTACGGCGCGGACGAGGTGCACATGCGTCCCGCCTGCCCGCCGCTGATCTACGGGTGCAAATACCTGAATTTTTCCCAATCCCGCTCCGAGCTCGATCTCGCGGGCCGGCAGGCGATCGAGGCCGTCGCCGGAAACGGCGCTTCGCTGAAGCCGTTCTCAGATCCGGATTCCGCGGAATACCGGGACATGGTGGAATGGATACGCGTCAAACTCGGCCTGACCACGCTCCAGTACCAGCGTATGGCGGACATGGTCGCCGCAATCGGCCTGCCGAAGTCGAAACTGTGCACCTACTGCTGGGACGGGGAGGGGTGAGCCGTCCATTCGGGGATGGGCGTTTGCGGTTGCGTCGCCGGGGAAAACACCGACTTCGTCGCCCTGAGAAAGGCCCTCCTGCTTTGCGCCCGAAGGGCCTTTCTCAGGGTCAACCGGACAGACGGGTCCCGGTGCGAGGGTTTTCCGCGGGACCGGGAAGACGGGCGTGAAGAAAAACCCCGATAGGGGATAAACATGATTGTCAATAACGGGATCATCGGCATGAAACACGCGGTGCTTATGACCGGACTTGCGGCCCTGATGCTGGCGTCCGCGGCCTGCAAGGACAAGAGCCCCTCCAGGCCGACGAACGGGGAGGACATCCCCGCGCCCCCGGGATGGAAACTGGCGTGGCATGACGAGTTCAACGGCGCGGTCATTGACCGTTCCCGGTGGGGGCTGACGGTGAACGGCCAGGGCGGCGGGAACAACGAGCTCCAGTATTACACGGACCGGGACACGAATGCCTTTATCGAGAACGGATGCCTGGTGATCCGCGCCCTGCGGGAGACGTACACGGGAGAACACGGTACGCGTTCATACACGTCGGCGCGGCTGAACTCGCAGGGCGCAGGCTGGAAATACGGCCGCCTCGAATTCCGGGCGAAACTGCCCTTCGGCCGGGGCATATGGCCCGCCATCTGGATGATGCCACTGCTCAGCACCTACGGCGGCTGGGCCGCATCCGGGGAAATCGACATCATGGAACTGCTCGGACATGAACCGTCGCGGGTCTACGGCACGCTCCACTTCGGCGGCACATACCCGGCGAACCAGCAGTCGGGGGCCTCGTTCAAGCTGCCCTCCGGTTCCTTTGCGGACGATTTTCACCTGTTCGCGATCGAATGGGACACCACCGAATTCCGCTGGTTCGTGGACGATTCCCTGTATTCCACGAAGAAGCAGTCCGTCTGGTACACGACGGCCGCGCCGCGCCCTGCGCCGTTCGACCAGGCCTTTTACCTCATCCTCAACGTGGCCGTGGGCGGCAACTGGCCGGGAGATCCGGATGGTTCGACGGTTTTCCCCCAGCGGATGGACATCGATTACGTCCGTATTTACGAGAAGGACACGTAGCCGCCTTCGGCCCGGTTCTCCCGCGTTCCGCATCCCATCATCCATCCAATATTCAAACATTTGTGAGAGGGGAAGACCATGGAAGTGATCGTTGCAGGCAATTACGACGAAATGAGCCGCGTTTCCGCGCACCTGATCGCCAAGGAAATCAAGAAAAAACACAACCTGGTCCTCGGCCTGGCCACCGGCGACACGCCCATCGGCACGTACAAGGAGCTGGTGCGCATTCACAAGAATGAGGGGCTCGATTTCTCCAAGGTCACGACGTTCAACCTGGATGAGTACCTGGGTCTGGCCCCCCTGAACAAGACCAGTTACAATTATTTCATGTGGGAGAACCTGTTCCGTCACGTGAACATTCATCCCGGGCATACGTACGTGCCGCAGGGAAACACCGAGGACCCGGAGGAATTCTGCACCTGGTACGAGGATCAGATCAAGAAGGCGGGGGGGCTCGATCTTCAGCTTCTCGGCATCGGCCGCGACGGGCACATCGGGTTCAACGAACCGGGGTCCTCGCTGGCGAGCCGGACCCGCGTGAAGGCCCTGATCAAGATCACCATCGACGACAACGCGAAGTTTTTCGACAAGCCGGAGGACGTTCCGCGTTTCGCCATCACCATGGGCGTCGGCACGATCATGGAGGCGAAAAAGCTCCTGCTCATCGCCAACGGGAAGAAAAAGGCGGACGTGTGCGCGAAGTTCATCGAGGGGCCGGTGACCAGCCAGATCACGGCCACCGCGCTCCAACTGCACAGCCACGCGACCGTGGTGCTGGACGAGGAGGCCGCATCGGTTCTTTCGCGCCGCGAGTATTACAACTGGGTCCGCGACAACAAGCACATGGTGCAGAAGAAGATCGGCCGCTGAGCGCCGCGGCGCATGAACCGGCCGACAGGAAAGGATGACACCCATGAACGTCGTTCTGTCCGCGCTTCTGGAAAAAGCGCCCGAGTCGTTTGAACTTCCGGCCGCGCTCCGGCCCCTGGCCTCGTCCGGAGGCGGGAGCCGGATCTTCGGCGCCAAAACCCGGCGTCTCAAACCGGAAGAAATCCGGATCCTGAAGAAGCAGGGCAACCACTGCGAGGACTGGAAGGCGATACGCGTCGCGGCCGGGTTCGACCCGCGGCGGGTCTGGTCCAGCCGTTTCATCGGCGCCTGCGTGCTGGGCGCGTTCCGGGGAAAAGTCCGCCCGACAGCGGGGGACACGGAACTGCCGAGCGGCGTGTACGACAGCACGGTCGCGGATTCGGAAATCGGGAACGACTGCCTCGTCCAGGATACGGGTCTTTTGTCGCGCACGGTGGTCCGGCACGGCGCCGTGGTTTTTCGGACCGGGGCGGTCACGGGCTCGGCGGAATGCGCGTTCGGAAACGGCCGCGAGATCCCGATCGGCATCGAGACGGGCGGCCGGGAAATCGCGGCATTCGCGGAACTGACGATCCCCGTCGCGGAAGCCGTTGCCGACGGCCGCGGCGACCGGACGGCGATCGAGGCATACGGCCGTTTCGTCAGGGCGTACACGTCCCTGTGCACGGTGCCGTTCGCCGTGGTGGACGAGGCCGCGGTGATCCGGTTCGCGGCGGAGGTGCGCGACAGCTACATCGGGCCGCACGCCGTCGTGGACGGCGCGGCGCGGATCGAGAACGCGGCGGTTCTCTCCTCATCCGAAGAGCCCGCGCGATTGGCCGACGGCGCCTGGGTGCGGAACGCCTGCGTCCAGTGGGGATGCGAAGTCGCCTCGATGTCCATTGTGGATGATTCCGTTCTCTGCGAACACAGCCACGTCGAGCGGCACGGCAAGGTCACGGCGAGCATCATCGGTCCCAACACGGGCGTGGCCGAGGGCGAGGTGACCTCGTGCCTGCTGGGCCCGTTCGTGGGGTTTCACCACCAGGCCCTTCTGATCGCGGCACTGTGGCCGGAGGGCAAGGGCAACATCGGTTACGGCGCGAACGTCGGCTCGAACCACACCTCCAAGGCGCCGGACCAGGAAATCCGGTGCGGCGAGGGGACCTTTTTCGGACTCGGCGTCAATATCAAGTTTCCGTCCGATTTCACGGCCGCGCCGTACAGCATCATCTCCACGGGCGTGGACACTTTACCCCAGAAGCTGGAATTTCCGTTTTCACTCATCAACAAGCCGTCCCAGAATTTTCCCGGGCTGTCCCCGGCCTACAACGAGATTTTCCCGGGATGGGTGCTTTCGGACAACATCTACATGGTCCGCAGGAACGAGGGCAAGTACGCCAAACGCAACAAGGCCCGGCGATCCGCATTTGATTTCGAGGTGTTCCGTCCCGACCTCGTGGACAAGCTGGTGCGGGCGCGGGACCGCCTGCGGGCCGTGACGGCCGTGCGGGAAACCTACACGGACCGGGACATCCCGGGTCTGGGCAAGAATGTGATGACCGAGAAGTCGAGGCTCAAGGGGCTGGAGGCGTACGATTTCCACATCCGGCATTACGGACTGAGCGGCCTTTACCGCAAGGTGGATCGGATGCGGCGGGACGGCAAAAAGGCCGGACCCGGCGTGCTCCGGTCCGCGGATCCGGCGGAACCCCGCTGGGAGCATGAACGGTCCCTGCTTGCGGCGGAGGGGCTCGCCAATCGGCCGCTTCGGGACAATCTGGAAATGCTCGCGGAAATGCGGCTGCGCATCGCGCGCCAGGTGCAGACCTCCAAGGAAAAGGATGACGCGCGCGGCCGGCACATCCTGACGGATTACGGAGACACGCATCCGCCCGCGGACCGGGACGGATTCGTCGAGTCGGAGCGCGCGGCCGCCGTTGCGTTCGGCTCGGAGATCGAATCGCTGGTCCGTTTCATCCAAAGCTGAGGAGGGTGGCTCATGGAATCCAAGATACGTGGCTCGGTGATCAAGGCACGGAAACGCTTCGCGGAGGATCATTTCGGGGAAGGCGCCTGGGAGCGGCTGATATCCGCCATGACGGAAGAGGACCGAGCCGTTCTGGGAGGGCTGATCGTCGCGGCCGGGTGGTATTCCTTCGAGACCGGGGAACGGCTGGACCGGGCCATCGTGGATGTACTGGGCGGGGGAGACCAATCCGTGTTCGAGGAGATCGGCCGCAAATCCGCAAGGGAGAATCTCGGCGGCGTGCACGCCTCCTTCATCAAGCCGGGCGATCCCCAGGGATTTCTGGCCCAGACGAAATCCATTTATAAGTTTTATTACAGCAGCGGCTCGCGCGAGTACGAGCAGACGGGACCGGCTTCGGGCGTCATCACCACGCGGGACGCGGAGGATTTCTCGGTCGCCGACTGCCTCACCGTCATCGGCTGGCACAAGGAAGCGCTCGCTCTGTGCGGGGCATCGAACGTACGCATCACCGAGACGCAATGCCGGGCCAGGGGGGATGCGGTCTGCAGGTATGAACTGGCCTGGGGCTGAAAGAAATCGCTTGCGTTTGCATCCGGAATAGCCCATATTATCATGTAAAAGAGCGGAGGTGCTCATGCATAAGTCTTGTTTTATCAGGGTTTTGGCCATTCTCGTGATGGCCGCGGTCGTCACGCCCATCCATGCCGGAGAGGTGGAGGATTTCGTTTCCAAGTACACGGGAGAGAACGGGGAGGGATACATGCAGCCCCTGGCCGACGCCTTCGGCGCCAGCCTGAACAGCGGGCTTTATCACGACGCGCGGATTTCACGGGTCCGGATCCGCCTGTATGTCGGCATGGAGGCCATGATGGCCACGATCGGACCGGATCAAAAAACCTTCAAAGCCAAAACCGACAACTTCTCTCCGGAGCAGACGGTCGAGGCGCCCACGCTTTTCGGCAAGAATGAACCGGTCCAGGTGACCGGCGCGGGCGGCACAGTCTACACGTTTCCGGGCGGCATGAACTTCAAACGCCTGCCCATCGCGGTTCCCCAGGCGACCATCGGCGGGATCGCGGGCACGGACCTGACCGTGCGGTGGTTCGCCACGTCAAGCGCCAAGGATCTCGGCGACATCAAGCTCGTGGGGTGGGGTGTCCGCCACAGCCTGAGCCAGTACATGCCCCTGCTTCCGCTCGTGGACATTGCCGCGGGCTTTTATTCACAGAGCTTCAAGGTCGGAGACATCGTGGACGCCAAGGCCACTTTGGTCAGCCTGCAGGCCAGCGTCACGAAAACCGTTTTGGTCCTTTACGGAGGCGTCGGATTCGAATCGTCCAAGCTCGATGTTGCGTACGAGCACAATGAGGCCGGGGCCGAGCCGGTCAAGATCGATTTCGAGCTGGAGGGCGAAAATAAAATGCGCATGACTTTGGGCGCGGGTTTGAACCTGCCCGGCATGAACGTGCACGCGGAGTACAATATCGGCACGCAGAGCGTACTGTCCGCCGGCTTTGGTTTCCGGTTTTAAAAAGCGCATCATCAGGAGGTCATTCAATATGAAACGCATGCTCCTTTTTACCGTCTTGATCGCCCTGCCGCTGGTGACGGGGTGCAAGAAACAGCTTTACCATTTGACCGGAACGATCAATGTCAGCGAACTGTTCGATGTGAACGACCCGGACGGCAATTACCAGGCCATGCAAACCATACAATCCTCGGACATCAATGCCGCACTGGATATCCCGGACAACGCGGTGATCACCGGGGTTGAAATCGAAACCCTCTACTTCAATGTTTTAATCCAGCCGGACAACCGGGCGACCAGTGTCCGCGCTTCGGCCTGGGTTCAGCAGCAGGGCGGCGCATACATTCCGGTTTTTCTGAATGTCAACCTGCCGCTGGCCAACGGAATCCTGAACATCAATTCGCTCGAAGCGCCGGGCATCGCGATCCTGAGGGCCCAGTTGAATGCCGTGGTCATGCATCTCGCCAGCGCGGGGCCGGTCAATGTCCGGGTCGAGCTCATCGCCAATCAGTCACCGGTGATCGCGGACGTCGAACTCGTGGTGCGCGGCACCGTGAATTACGACGCCTGCCTGGAGGTGCCGGACTGGCTCTCCGACGGCGAGAAGTGCGATATTGACGAGGATTGACGGCAGGGCCGGACGATGCGGACAGGGATGTTCAGAGAACGGCTGCCTGTCCTGTCCGTGAAACAGGAATTGAACCTGAAACAATCCCGGAATTAGATGTTCTGCCGGGATGAGGTTCCTGCAGAAATGAACAAAACGGGGCTTGTCTTTTTAAAGTCCCGTTTTTGTTTTCGGGGCATCCCGTGATTCTATCCAGTTTCAAGGCGGCCGAGAGCGCGGCCCGCTATGGCTCCGCCCGGATCCGGCGTTCGGATGATGGATGGGGCGACGCATGATTCTCTGTGTCTGCCTGAATCCCGCTCTTCAGCGAACCCTGGCATTCAACGGGCTGTCGCTCAAGCGCGTCAACCGCGCGGTGTCCGCGAGGCATTCGGCCGGCGGAAAGGGCGTGAATGTCAGCCGCGTGCTGACCGCTCTGGGCGCGGAGGCAAGGCTCCTTCTGCCCCTGGGCGGCTCCCGCGGCCGTGAGATTCGGAACCTTCTCGGACGGGAGGGATTTTCCTTCAAGTCCGTGACCGTATCCGGAAACTCGCGCATCTGCACCACACTGATCGATGCCGGTTCGTCGTCGGTCACGGAACTGGTCGAGGAAAGCGTCCCTTTCTCCAGCGCCGAGGTCCGCTCCGTTCAGAAGGCTTTTGATCGCCTTCTCCCCAGGGCCCGGCTGGTTGTACTGTCCGGCACGGCTCCGGCTGGATTCCCGGCTGATATTTACGGCCGGTGGGTCACCATGGCCCGGAAGAGGGGAATACCCACCCTGCTGGATGCGGCTGAACCCTGGGCGCGTCCGGGACTCGAGGCGAAACCCTGGTTTTTCAGGGCCAATTGGGTGGAAATGGAAGCGGTTCTCGGCCGTCCGGCGGCCCGGACGGAGGCGTATGCGGCAATGGAGGCGATCAGGAATATCGGAGCCCGTAACGTGCTGATTTCCCTGGATGGGCCGTGTGCTGTAGCCGATGTCGAGGGCCGATTTTCCCGATTGTCCGGTCCCAGGCTGAAAACGGTCAATCCCATCGGGTCCGGAGACGCCATGGCCGCAGGTATGGCCGGCGCCTTTATAAAGAAGAAGCCCGTATCCGAAATTCTGCGGGCCGGCATGGCCTGCGGAGCCGCGAATGTGCTGACGCCGACCGCCGGAACGGTCAGGCCCGCGGATGTGCGGCGCCTGACACCGGCCGTTCGTATACTCCCCCGCTGATTGTTCTCGTCTGGAATATAAATTACTTTCCGTCGATCCATCTGTCCGCATTGAATCCGGTTCCTCGCATGAAATCCCGCAACCTTGGCCTCCCGGCGTCCGTATATGCTAGTGTTCGTCATGACAGATGAAGGAGCCCCTGACATGAAACTCCCGTTTAAATTGCCGTCGAAGAAATGGATCTTCATCGGCGCGGCCGCGATTCTCGTGATCGCGGTCGCGGTGATTGCGGCTTCCGGCAAAAAGCCGGACTCAAAGCGCAATACGGTGAAAGTCGAAAAAAAGGACATCGTCCAGAAAGCGCTGGCCATCGGTTCGCTCGAGCCCCGCGATGAGGTTGCGGTGAAGTCGAAAATCTCAGGCGTGGTCGGCCGGATCTACGTGGACGTCGGCGCGTACGTGCATCGGGGTCAGCCCCTGCTGGAGGTCAGGCCCGATCCCACGCCCATGGAGCTTGTCGAGGCCAAACGGAACGTTGAAATGGTCGAAATCGAGCTCAAGACCCTGCAGAAGGAAATGGAGCGCGGGGACCAGCTGAAACAGAAGCGCCTCATCTCGGACCAGGAAATCGAGAACCTGCGGAGGCGGTACGAGGAGGCCGATCTCCGGTTCAAAATCGCCCGGGAACGGCTTCAGCTCATTGAAAAGGGCAAGGTGCGCATCGCGGACACGGACATCGAAACGGTCATCAAAGCGCCGATTTCCGGGTATGTGCTGGAGAAAAGCGTCAATGTCGGGGATCCGGTGGTCCCGCTGACCTCCTACCAGGCGGGAACCGAGCTGATGAAAATGGCGGACATGAAGGACATCCTGTTCAAGGGCACCGTGGACGAGATCGACGTGGGCAAGATCCACGAAGGAATGCCCGCCGAGCTGCAGGTCGGCGCGCTCCCGGGCAAACCCGTGAAGGGTCATGTTTCCCTGATCTCGCTCAAGGCGCGCAAGCAGGAGAATACGACCGTGTTCCCGATCGAGGTGGTCATCGACGATGCCGCGGGAGCGGTTCTGCGGGCCGGTTTCTCCGCGAACGTGAATATCATCATTGCGAAGAAAGACAGCGTGCTTTCCCTGCCCGAACGCGTGGTGACGTTCCGCAACGACTCCTCTTTCGTCCGCATCCCCGAGGGGGAGAAGGGATCGCAGGAGGTCGCAATCGAGACCGGACTGTCGGACGCCATCCAGATCGAGGTTGTCTCGGGGCTGGAAAACGACCGGGAGGTTTTGGAAAAGGAAGTCAAGCCGATCACGTGATCCGTATCGCCATACCGGGCCCGGCGGATGCCGCGAACCGGGATCAAAAGACGCGACCAGGCCGGAGCGGCACGGTTCAACGCGATCCGTTCCGGCGGCAACCTGCGGAAAAACATGAACCCCATTCAGGACACACTGGCTGAAATTTTCCGGTACCTCAGACAATACCGATCGCGAACGGCCATGACCATGTTCGGAATCGTCTGGGGGACGGTGACCATCATCGTTCTGCTGGCGTTCGGCACGGGCGTGCAGAGGTCGATGAGCAAGAACATGCACGGCATGGGAGAGGGCATCACCATCATCTGGCCGGGCCAGACGAGCATGCCCTACAAGGGATACGGCAAGGACCGGGGCATCCGCTTCCGCGAGGAGGACGCGTATCTGATCAAGAAGCTCATCCCCGAACTGGAGGCCGTCAGCCCGGAGTACAGCACGCGGGGCGCGGCCGTTCGGGTGGGCGAGCAGATCAACCGGCCGAGCATCGCAGGCGTCATTCCGGAATACGGCCCGATCCGGCACATCTGGCCGCAGGACGGCGGCCGCTGGATCGACGACCTGGACATCCGCGACCGGAAGCGGGTGATATTCCTCGGAGACAAACTGAAAGAATACCTGTTCGGACCGGAGAAGAACGCGGTCGGGGAAACCGTCCTCGTCGGCAATTCGCCGTTCCTGGTCGTGGGCGTGCTCCGAAAGAAACTGCAGAATTCATCCTACAGCTCCCAGGACCAGGACCGCGCGTTCATTCCGGCCACGACCTTCGCCTCGGCTTTCGGCAGCCGGTATATTGAGAACATGGTCATCAAGGTCGCGGACCCGAGGCTCGAGAAAGCGGTCGAGCGCCGCATTTACGAGATTCTCGGCAAGAAGTACCAGTTTGACCCGGACGACAAGCAGGCGCTCGGCATCTGGGACACAACCGAAATGGACAAGTTTGTATTCTACTTCTCGCTCGGGTTCAATATTTTCATGGGCATCATCGGCGTTTTCACGCTCACGGTCGGCGGCATCGGTCTGGCCAACATCATGTACGTCGTGGTCCAGGAGCGGACCCGGGAAATCGGCATCCG
This sequence comes from bacterium, assembly GCA_016933415.1. Classification (GTDB taxonomy): domain Bacteria; phylum Zhuqueibacterota; class QNDG01; order QNDG01; family DTFT01; genus JAFGAX01. Next base: position 15,604 of record JAFGAX010000154.1, on the reverse strand, counting down.
GCGTTCCGTCGGGGCCAGGCGGTCACACATCATGGGCCAGTTCATCCTGGAAACCTTCATCATCATCGCGCTCAGCGCGGCGGTCGGCTTCCTGGTTTCGCTGGTTCTCATCCAGTTGATTTCCATGATGCCCATTGAGGATTACGTCGGCCATCCGGTGCTTTCCCCGGCCGTCGCAATTATCGCGGTCACGGTTCTCGGGCTGATCGGGTTTTTCGCCGGGTACTTCCCGGCCCGGAAGGCCGCCCGGATCGAAGTGGCGGACGCGCTCCGGTATTGAGCCGGATCGCATGCGGGGAGGCGACCGCGGATCCCCTCGGAGTCATTCAGAACCCTTCACCTGACAGGCGATGAACATGTTTTCCATTCTGATGATTCGGGAGTTTCTCGAAGATATCCGCCAGCAGAAAACGCGTGCCGTTCTCACCACGGTGGCCATCGCCTGGGGATGCCTCACCATGATTCTGCTCATGGCTTTCGGCCGGGGACTGGCTTTCCGCATGCGCGAGGGCCTGCTCAATGCCGGAAACATGAGCATTATGATGGGCGGCGGCCAGACGGGAATGAAATTCGAGGGCCTGCCGCTCGGCCGTCGGATCGCCCTTGTGGAGGACGACGCCCGCGTGCTCGAACAGAGCATCCCGATGATCGCCGAAATCAGTCCGCAGCAGGGCAAATGGGTGCGGCTCAGGATCGGGGATAAAAGCGCCTCCACGTTCATGGAAGGCGTGTACCCGAGTTTTGAGATTCTGCGGAGGATGTATCCGGCCGCAGGCGGCCGGTTTCTCAACGAGAAAGACCAGCAGGAGAAGCGGCGCGTCGTGTTTTTAGGCTCTGAAGTGTCGAAGGAACTGTACGGCGCGGATTCCCCGATCGGGAAAGGCCTCCAGATCGACGGCGTTCCGTTCACCGTGGTGGGCACGCTTCCCAAGAAACTCCAGACCGCCATGAACAACGGTCCGGACGATCGGCGCGCGATCATACCCTTCTCGACTTTTCAGAGCATTTACGGAACCCGCACCATCAACAGCATGCTGGTCCAGCCGGCCCGGCCCGGTGAGTCGAAGCAGGTGCTTCAGGAGATCAGGCGCGTTCTGGGCCGCAAGTACCGCTTCGATCCCGCCGACGAGAACGCCATCTGGGCCTGGGACATGGCCGAGGCCATTTCCGTTCAGGACAAGGTGTTCAAGGGCCTGAACATTTTCATGGCGGTGATCGGGGCCATGACCCTGATCATCGCGGGCGTGGGCGTCGCCAATATCATGTACGTGGTGGTGAAGGAGCGGACGCGGGAAATCGGGATCAAGAGGGCGTGCGGCGCGAAACGCCGGCACATCCTCTTTCAGTTCACCTTCGAGGCCGTGGGCATGGCCATTGTGGGCGGATTGGCCGGATTTCTGGCGGCAGCCGGCATTGTCAGAGCCGTTTGGATGGTCCCCGCGCAGGAAGGCGCCATGGAGTTTCTCGGCAGGCCCCTGTTGTCGCCTGCGGTCATCTGGACCGCCGTGACCGTGCTGGGCGTCACGGGCGTGGTCGCCGGGCTCTTTCCGGCGCGCAAGGCGGCGAACCTCGATCCGATCGAGTCGCTCAGGTACGAATAGGGAAGATGATCTCGAATTGAAGATCGCAGATCAACGATCTCAGATTTGAAAAAGATAAAAGCCCGGCATCAATCGACCGGGCTTTTTTACCTTATTCCGGATCTGAGATCATGAGTGTCCGGTTAAAAACATCAAGGCAACCCCCCGTCGCCCCCTCCCGCGCAGCGGGACGCGTCCAGGAGGTTGCTGCAAGGAAACACATGCACACACTTGATTTTCAAGTCGATCAGCATATCATGTCCGGCAGAGGTGCTGAAATATCAACCGCTTCAATCAGCAATCGAAATAACTTTAACTGGACACTCATAATCTGAGATTTGAGATCAACTGATATGAATATGGGCCATGGAATAACAGAAAAGATCAGTCAATCGAAAGGATATCGGCTGGTGAGCTGAACGTCCTGTCCCGCACCACCCATTTTTCCCCCGGCGGGACGGTGAATGTGATCACGCCGCTTCCCTCGAACCGCATGTTTCCCTCGAATTTCAGCGATCCCCTTCCGGATGCCGGGCCTTCCGGAAAGTCCACACGGAGCGTTCCGTCAAAATCGGCCATGTCGATCTCCGCGTCCCGGAAAATGTTGAAAAACGCCGCGGATGTCAGAATGTCCGTCCGGGTGATGTCCCCCTCGAGCCGGGGCAGTGGCCGGTCCGCGCGCCGGTCGGTTTCGACGACGATAAAGGATCCGGAGGCCGTGTCCGCCCTGCGGGTCCGGAATACCGTGGATGCATAGGCGAGCCAATCTTCCCGTTTCCGGATGCTCAGGTGTATCCAATGCGGATGCGCCGCACGGTCCGGCGGGAGCAGGAAAAGCGCGGTACGCGGATCCGAGCGGGTGACGCCCCGGCCGTCCTGGGACGAAGTCAGGGCCGTGGCAAACGAGGCTTCGAGGAGAAGCCGGTCGCGGCCGTCGATTCGCTTCCGCTTCAGGGCCATCGGCATGCAGTCCAGGCGGCGGATCACCGGATCCAGAAAGCCGACGGCCACATTTGAATTGTATGCGAACCGGCCTTCGCGGATGGCTTCGGGGGCCATGCCGGCGGCCGCGGCGAGCTCCATTTCGACAATGCGCACCTGTTTTTCCCCGCCTTTCAGGGGATCGAGGAAGAAGGCGAAACCGCCTTTCCGGGCGGACTCCCACACCAGGAACAGGGCGATACCGCACTTTTCATGGCCCGGCCGGTTGCGGAGCGCTTCCAGCGCAAAGAGTCCGCGGGTGAAGGGTTCCGGCCCGCGCCCGAAGAGGGCCGCGTTGTCCCCGTTCGAGAAGAGAAAGGTTTTCAAGCCGTGTTCACGTATCCATCTCCCGACCGCGGGATGCCGAAGGGCGTGCTTGAATCCGTGTCCGTGTCCGCCGGGGAATCCGGTCCCGTCCGCGTCGACGATCCACCGGCCTGATTCCGCATCGAAAACCGGGGAGGGCAGGAGCGGCTGAACGGCCACGATCCGGTTCAGGCCTGTCAGCCGGCCGATCCGGCGATCCAGGAAACGGCCGACCGCATCGGACAGGAATGCATTGGTGATGATGACCGCATGACGGATTCCAGATTCATGGGCCTGCACAAGCAGGCTTTCAAGGTGGGTGATCCGGCCGCCGGCTCCGTCCGGCTTGGAGATGAAGGCGCGGGGAACGCCGCGGCGGAGCGAGGCCGCGTCGAAACAGGCGGCGCATTCCTCCGACAGAAAAGCGCGGAGAAAGGATTCCGTGGCCGCTTCGTCCATTCCGTCGTAGAACGTCGTATCCGCTCCGCCCACCGCCAGGACGAGAAGCGTGCGGGACAGACCGCCCTGGGATTCGGCGGCCGGCTCCGTCCGGATCGCAGCCGCGGAATCGAGGCGGGCGATGAGGGGCGTGTCCGGAGAGAGTCCGGTTTTCGGGGTCAGGGGTTCGATGCGGTACTCGGGCAGGTCCGCATACGGATTTTCAAGCGTGCCGCCCCGGCCTTGCGCGATCAGGCGGATATACCGGCTCCATTCGGCCGCGGTCTCCGCATTGCGGTCGAAACCGGGATTCAGGGATTCCGCAAGCGCGAGGGACAGTTCCTCGAGTTTCTCCGCGCCGCCGTTCCGGCCCAGGGACAGTTCACGGACGGGGAAGCGGTTTTTTCCGAAGAAGATGTCGATGCTTCCGGGCCTCACGGTTTCCCGTCGTGTTTTTTTGCGGGTTTATGCCGCCAGTGAACATCCGGCAGGCCGGCCAGGCGCTCCGCGGCCTGTTCCGGTGTGATGTCGCGCTGGGCTTCGGCAAGCATTTCATAGCCGACCATGAATTTTCGTACCGTCGCGGACCGCAGGAGGGGCGGATAGAAATGCGCGTGCACCTGCCAGTGCGGATGATCGCCGCCGTCCGTCGGCGCTCCGTGCCAGCCCATGGTGTAGGGGAATTCGGTTTCGAAAAGGTTGTCGTACCGGACCAGCAGGATTTTAAGGATGGAGGCCAAACCGTCCTTTTCCGCGTCCGAAAGGTCCGTCATGCGCGGCCGGTGCTCCCGCGGCGCGAGAAGAGTTTCAAACGGCCAGACGGCCCAGAACGGCACCCAGGCGAGCCAGTGCCCGTTTTCGGCGACGATACGGACACGTTGCGCGGATTCGAAGCCGGCCGCGTCCTGAAGAAGAGGAGCGCCCCGCCGGGACCGGTATTCCCTCTGGCGGAGGTCCTCCTTGTACGGTTCGTTCGGCAGAAAACCGCCGGCCCATATCTGTCCATGCGGATGCGGATTGGAGCATCCCATGATGATGCCCTTGTTTTCAAAAATTTGGACCCAGCGGTAAACGCGGCCGAGTTCCTCTGTCTGCTCCGACCACAGGGAAACGACACGTCGGATATCCGGCACTTCCATCTCCGCCAGGGTCAGGTCGTGCCGGGGAGAATAGCAGATGACACGGCACGCGCCTGGGACGGATTCGGATCGGAACAGGGGATGGCGGTCCCCGGCGGATGATTCCGTGTGCGGGAGAAGGGCGGGAAAGTCATTGGTGAACACATAGGATTCCCGGTAATCGGGATTGACGGCTCCGCTTGCGCGACGGTTGCGCGGGCACAGGTTGCAGGATGGGTCGTACGCGGGCCGTTCCCCGGCGACCGGACTTTCGCGCCTGCCCTGCCAGGGCCTGAGTGTCCGTTGCGGTGAAACGAGCACCCATTCGCCCGTCAGGGGATTCATCCGGCGATGGGGGAGTCCGGCGCGGGAAACGGCTTCGATGGTCATTGGGCGCATCCTTTACGAAGTCGCATCAGTATACAAATTCAGGAAAGGTTTGTCAAGGAAGTTTTCCGCCGCAGGCGGGACAGGGCGGGAAACGTTCCAACGTGCGCACGTTCGAACGTGCCAACGTCCGCCCCCCCGGGGGCCGGGAATAAAAAAAACAAGGAGCGGGTTGCCCCGCTCCTTGTTTTTCGATCCGTCAGCTCTGAATTACTTCTTCTTCTTCACGACTTTCTTCGCGACTTTCTTCGCGGGTTTCTTCGCCTTCTTGGTGGCCATTCTTGTCACCTCCTTTATTGGGTTGATGGTCCCCGACTCCGCATCCGGGATGATTGTCCCCGGGCCGGAGCGTCAGGTCTATTGCGTTGGATGCCGCAATATTTTCCTTTGCGTCAGGCTTTCCCCTTTCGTGTCCGGATGCTGCGGATCTGCCTGCGAACCGTCTTGATCTCGCTTTGAAGCTTCCGCTCGTACTGCCGGAGCGACGCGAGCCGCCGCGGTTTTCCAGGGAGCCGTCTGCGCGCATCGAAGGAACACAGACGGTCGAGCAGCGCCCGGAAATTCCGAAGGGCGGGCTCGTCCAGAGAATAGGGCACAGCCGTGCCTTTCCGTTCGTTCCGGACAAGTCCTGCCATTTTCAAAATTTTGAGATGCTGGGATATGGCGGCGGGCGTGATGCCGATGCGTTGGGCGAGATGATTGACCCCGAGGGGTCCTTTTGACTTTAAGAGTTCTATGATTTTGACTCGCGTTTCAACCGACAGTGCCTTCAACAGGCCGGAGGGTTCGTGTCGCATAATTTTAAACGTGAATCCAAATCAAAGTCCGTCCGCCTGTCGGGATAATTAAGTGCACACTTAAATATAACATTTTTTAAAATCATCGTCAAGTGATTTCTTCTTTTTGCGTTTTCGCTGAACATTCTGAATCCGTCTCCTGCTTTCCGTCCGTTGCCGGAATTTTTCCGCGATGTAAGTCCCGCGCGGTTTCATTTTCCTGCTATTAATATAACATGCAATTTTATTTATATCAAGAAAAATTTTTATTCAGGCGCGTTCAGGCCTTCCGCGACGCCGGAGACGGAAAAAGCCGCCGATGAAAATTTCCGCGTCCGGAAACGCCGCAACGTTTTGCTTGCGTCCCCGCCGGACTTTTCTTATAATTCATTCAGTCTGTTTTCAAAACAATCGGGAGTCTGTCTCATGCCGAAAAACCGCATCGTCTACTCGACGGACCACGGGAGAATGTGCCCCGAATGCGGACACCCGAAGAGCCGGTGCGCATGCCGCGGCGCCTCCGCCGCGCCGCCGGCGGACGGCGTGGTGCGCGTGCGGCGTGAAGTCAAGGGGCGCGCGGGGAAAACGGTCACCGCGGTTTACGGTCTGCCGCTCCGCGGCGGCCCGCTGGAGGCGCTCGCTTCGGAACTGAAGAGAAAGTGCAGCGCGGGTGGATCGGTGAAGGAGGGCGTGGTCGTGATTCAGGGCGACCATCGAGGAACGGTGGTGCCTTTTCTGGAGGCCAGGGGATATCGGGTGAAACAGGCGGGCGGCTGAGAGCCGCCCGCCGGCGCGCTCCGTTCAGGACGGTCCATGAACGATAATGTCGAGGGCCGACGGCAGAATCTCGACTTGGAGCGCGGTGCCCTCGACGCACAGGGTTTCTCCGTCGGCGTGGGCCGGAAGCGCGCCTTCCAGGGCCGTGACGGAGATTTTCCGGAATGTCCCCATTTTGATGGCCGGATGTCCCGCCTGCGCCCCCTTCGTGAATTTCAGAATGAGGGGGAGAAGGCGTCTTCGGCGGATTCCGGCGGCGATGCAGTAGTTCAGGCATCCGTCCCCGGGATTGCCTTCCGGCGCCATGAGAAAGCCGCCGCCCATGCGGCGGCCGTTCATCAGGGAGATCATGAGCGTGTCCTGGACCCAGGTCTCGCCGTCGCACGTGATCTGCACGCGGTGCGGGCGGTTGTACAGGGAAATCGTCTTCACCGCGGCGACCGCATAGCAGAGAAAGCCGGAGAGCGCCTTCAGCTTCAGGGCTTCGAATCCCACCACGGCGTCGAATCCGATGCCGACGCCGTTCCCGAAATATCGGCCCTGCGGATACAGCCCGCCCGTCACGAGTCCCGCGTCGATGCGCCGTCGACGGTCTTCGGCAATGGCCCTGCATCCCTGCGCCAGGCTTCTTGAAATTTCCGCGCCGAAGGCGAAATCATTGCCGCGTCCGACGCACAGAACGGCCATCGCCGCGTTGCGGCCGTGCTCGCGGTTGGCGTGGAGGAGGCCGTTCAGAACCTCGTTGGCCGTCCCGTCGCCGCCCGCGGACACCACGGTCCGCGATCCGTCCCGCACCGCCGCGGCCGCCAATTCACGGGCATGACCCGGCCTTTCCGTGCGGACGAGGGCGGTGTCGACTCCGAGATGCCGGAAATGACCCTCGATGGCGGGGATGGATTTTTCCCCGTGACCCCTGCCCGATATTGGATTCACAATGACGGTGACGCGGCTCATGCGGTGAGGCTCCTGTTTGGTCGTTTTACCTAAAATAGGGAACCGAAACCGGAATTCAAAGCGGATTGTGGCGGGAACGGTCATTTCCCTTGCATTTCGGGGCGGCTCCGGTTAAATTGCATCATCGCGCGGACCATCCACCCGAATACAAGGAAATCCTCATGAAGCGTCTGTCATTTCTGATTCCCGTCTTCGTTCTTTGGCTCAGCCGCTGCGCTGTGGTCCCGCCTCCGCCGGAAGCACGGCCCGCGGGTCCGGTAATCCGCGTGGGCCTGGTGAAGGGCCAGAACGCCATCGTCTTCGTTCCGACAGAGGCCTATGAGCTCAGGGCCGGCGACGGCCGATTTATCGTAAAGGGAGATTCGGGCGAACGGTGGGTGGCGGCCGTCCGGACCTCCAGGCCGGGCCGCATCGTGTACCGCCTGGTCGCGGGGTCGATGAGCACGCGCGACCGCGCCCGTCAGAAGGCCAGGGATGTCGAGACGGCGGGCCATGAAACGGAAATCCGGATCCCCGGCGGGGAGACGCTTCCGCAGGCGGGGTGGCCGGGCGCCGGCCGGCTGTACCGGATCTATCTGAAAAAAACTTTCCTTTCCGAGGCCGAAGCCAAGGCCTTCCGCGACTCCGTGAGGCACCGGTTTGAAACCTTCGTGGTCCGCGAGGTGCAGGAACCGCCGTCCGGCTGCATCTCCCTGCAGAACGAGACGCGTAATTGGGTGTTCGAAACGGAGGACGCGTTCTTCGTCTCCGGATCGCCGGTCCGGATGCCGGCTGTTCCTGTCGGATCGGGATACCATTGGGAAAGGAACGAGGATCGTGTTTATCCGCAGACTTTTTCCGTTGTCCTGGACACGGACGGGAAGCTGGCCGCGGTCAACCGGGTTCCGGTCGAAACCTATCTCGAGGGCGTGGTGCCCTCGGAGATGAGCCCCGGATTCCCTGAAGAGGCCCTGAAGGCGCAGGCCGTTGCGGCGAGGAGCAAGGTGCTCGCCAATTTCGGCCTGCTTCATCCGGCGGATCCTTATGATGTCTGCGCGGACGTGCACTGTCAGGTCTACAGCGGCATGGGCCGTCGCGCGCCCGCCGCCTCCCGTGCGGTGCGCCGGACAGCCGGGCTCGTGCTGTGGGGCGACGGACGCATTCTCGACGCGGTGTACGGCGCCTCCTGCGGAGGCCATACGGACGACGTGGAGAAAGTCTGGCTGACCGGGCCGAAGGCGCACCTGCAGGGCGTTCGGGACGGATCGAAGTCCCTCGCCTCTTACGAGCCGCTGGATGTCGAATCCAATGTCCGGCGCTGGATCCTCGCCGATCCGCCCGCCAATTGCAACACGACCCGGGGGCACTTGCCGCGGTTTCTGGAATACACGGCCAAATATTTCCGCTGGGAAAACAGGATCTCGCAGGACGTTCTGAGGACCCAGGTCGAGAAGACGCTGGGGAGGAGCATCGGGACGGTGCGTGAACTCATTCCGGTGCGTCGCGGCGAATCGGGCCGCATCGTCAAGCTGAAGATCGCCGGATCGGAGGGGGAGGCCGTGATCGAGGGGGAACTGTCCGTGCGCCGGGCGCTTTCGCCGACCGCCCTCTGGAGTTCCTGCTTCATTGTCGAGACGGAAAAGGACTCCTCCGGCGCGCCCGCCGCATTCACCTTCCGGGGAGCGGGGTGGGGGCACGGAATCGGGATGTGCCAGACGGGCGCGGCCGTGCTGGCCCTGAAAGGGAAGGGATTCAAACGGATTCTGAAGCAGTACTACCGGGGCGCCGAAATCCGCAAAGTGTACTGAGAACGGGCCCCTCCATGAACGCATTCAAGAGCGGAACCGTCGCAATCGCCGGAAAACCGAATGCCGGCAAATCCACGCTGATGAACGCCCTGGTCGGCGCGGAACTCTCCATCGTCACATACAAGCCGCAGACCACGCGGCGGCGCGTGCTGGGGATACGCACCGCCGAAGACCACCAGATCGTTTTTCTCGACACGCCGGGCCTGATCGAGCCGTCATACGCCCTACAGACCGCCATGATGAAGACCGCCCGGGAATCGATGGAGGCCGCGGAAGCCGTGGTCTGGATGACCGATGTCTCCGAATCCGGTCCGGACGCTTTCTGCGTTCCGGCGTTGAAGGGCCTCAACGTCCCGGCTCTGGCCGCGCTGAACAAGATCGACAAGGTTGCCGCCGATGCGCTTCCCCCGGCCGTCGAACGCCTGAAGGGACTCGGAATCTTCAGGGAAGTGATTCCAGTTTCCGCGGCAAAGGGCGACGGTCTCGACCGGCTGGTTCAGTGCCTTCTGGGAATTCTGCCGGCCGGCGGGCCGCTCTATCCCGAGGATTCCCTGAGTGACGAACCCGAGCGCTTTTTCGTCTCGGAAATCATCCGGAAGCAGGTGTTGCTCCGCTACCGGGAAGAAATCCCCTATTCGTGTGAGGTGCGGATCGAGGCTTTCGAGGAGCGGCCCGGCCGCAAGGACAGGATTGCGGCTGTGGTTTTCACGGAGCATGAAAGCCAGAAGGGCATACTTATCGGGCGCGCGGGCGAGGCGCTGAAGGCCGTCGGCCAGGCCTCGCGGCGTGAAATCGAGGCCTTTCTGGGGAGGCCGGTGTATCTCGAGCTCTTTGTGAAGGTCAGGCCGAAATGGAGGCGTTCGCCCGGATCCCTGAGAGAATTCGGGTACACATGAAGGCCCTGCTGGTGTTCATTGACGGATTCGGGCTGGGGTCCGGCGACCCCGCGGTCAATCCCTGCGCGTCGGACGGCCTGGAGGTCCTGCGCTGCGCCGCGTCCGGCGATACGGTCCGGCCTGCGGCCGAAGGCGGCATTCTGATCGAGGCCGACGCCTGCCTCGGCGTCGAAGGCCTTCCGCAGAGCGCGACCGGTCAAACCGCCCTGTTCACGGGCGTGAACGCGCCTGCGCTGCTGGGACGGCACCTGCCGGGATTTCCGAATGCGGCGTTGCGGGACGTGCTCGCCGGCCGGTCCGTTCTCAAGCGGCTCTCCGATGCGGGATTCTCCTGCCGTTTTCTCAACGCTTACCGTCCGCTTTTTTTCCGGCTTGAAGAGCCGATGCGGTGGCGTCTGTCCGCCACGACGGTCGCCACCCTGGCCGCTGGCGTTCCTTTCTTCGGGCTGGACGACCTGAGGGAGAGGCGCTGCCTGTATCATGATTTCACGAACGAGACGCTCATCCGCCGCGGTATCGAGGCGCCCCGGTTCTCCGCCGAAGAAGCCGGAGCGATCGCGGCCCGGGCTTTGGCGGAGCATGACTTTCTGCTGTACGAATATTTTCTGACAGACAAGGCGGGCCACGGCCGGGACGGAAACGCGGCATTGCTTCTGATGCGGAGCCTGGACCGCCTGGTCCTTTCGCTCATCCGCTCCCTGCCGCCCGACGAGGTCCTGCTGCTGGTCGCCAGCGACCACGGCAACATCGAGGATCTTTCCGTGCGCACGCACACCCGAAATCCGGTGCCCGTCTTCGCCTGGGGCCTGGGTTGCGGGCGGATCGCGGAGCGGGTGCGGACCATCGCGGACGTGACACCCGCGCTCCTTTCGCACTTCATTCCCGGAATCGGCCTTCCCGCACCCGAAGAAGCGGCGGCATGACGCCCCTGCGTAAAAAACTGAAGGCCGTGATGGAAAGCGCCATCGCGGATTTCAGGATGATACGGCCGGGCGACAGGATCGCGGTGGCGGTTTCCGGCGGACCGGACAGCCTGGCCCTGCTCAACCTGCTGTCCGACGGATTCGGTTTTGTCACGAGCGATTATTCTCTGCTCGCGGTTCACATCGACATGGGATTCGCCCAGGCGGAACCCGTGAACCGCGACATCCTCGAAACCCATTTCCGGTCCATGCGCGTCGAATACCGGATAGAGAAAACGGATATCGCCGATGAACTGTTCTCCGGTCGTCTTAAAAAGAATCCCTGTTTTGTCTGCTCCATGCTGAGGCGCAAACGGCTCTATGAGACCGCGGACCGGGAAGGATGCAATAAAATCGCGACCGGCCATCACCGGGATGATATCATCGACACCCTCCTGCTCAATGTCCTGTACGGCCGGAAAATCGGCACTTTGTATCCGGTTCAGCCTCTCTTCCGGAACCGGCTGACTCTGATCCGGCCGTTTGTCTATATAGAAGAGGCCCGGATCAAGCGATTTGCCGGAGAATGCGGATTGCCCGCGCTTCGGAGGCTGTGTCCGTTGGACGGCAGCTCCAGACGGGCGGCGGTGAAGGGGCTGATTCGCCGGCTGCAGAAGACGGAGAAACACGCCGACCTGCGGAACAACATATTTAAATCCCTGTACCATGTGGAGTTAAAGAGCTTCCAGGCGCTGGTTGAGGGACAAGATTTTACTTGATTTTCTCAAAATTTTATCCTATCCTTCCGGTGCAAAAGGAAGGACGCGACTCATGATGATCTCCGTTCAGGTCGAACGGGTTACGCTGGACACGGAAAACAACCGGTTTGTGGTGATCCTCAAGGATGAGGTGAACCGGCGCTGGTTGCCCATCGTGGTCGGGCCGTCCGAAGCGCAGGCCATCGCGCTCCAGCTCGAGCATATTCAGCCGCCCCGTCCGATGACGCATGACCTGCTGAAGAACATTCTCGATTCCATGCACGCCGGCATACTGCGGGTCGTGGTCAGTGATCTCAAGGATAATACGTATTTCGCCCAGATCGACCTGAAGCGGAACGGAGACCAGTCCAAGATAGACGCCCGTCCCAGCGACGCCATTGCGCTCGCCCTGCGGACACAGTCCCCCATATTCGTGAACGAGGAAGTCATGCAGAAAGCATCCATCAACGAGGAACTGGGATTGCAGGGCGCCGATGTGCCGGACGAAGGAGACGAGCTTCATCACCTGCAGTCCGAACTGCAGAATGCGGTCAAGGACGAGCGGTACGAAGACGCCGCGCGCCTGCGGGACGCCATCAAGAAAATAGAAGACAGTCAGCCCCGGCGGGTTTGACGCGAAGTCCCGGATTCCGGTTCCGCAGGGCCCGCCGCAGGCGGGCCTTTTTTGTGGGGGCCCGGCCATGCGGTTCGAAACCGTCTGCACCGGCGGCCCGCAGAGCGGATTCCCGGATCTCCAGACGGCTCACGAGTCCCAGCCGGATGGCGCTGGTGTCCAATCAGGCGGCAGGAGCCCGGACACTCCGGTTCCGGTTATTCCGGAGGATCGGAGATTGGGGCTTCCTGCCGCTCCGACGGGCCGGAGTTTCCCCGGTTCCGGCCAGAGGGCGGCGGGGTCCGCCAATTCCATCTTGTGATTCGGAAGACGGATGATTATATTGATAATCTTATGAACGGTATCGGAACACTGGAAAACCGACCATGACGACAGCCTCAGATTCTCCGCGGATTTACCTGGATCATGCGGCCACCACGGCCGTGGATCCGGCCGTTGCCGAAGCCATGCGGCCCTATTTCACGGAACGATTCGGCAATCCCTCCTCCATTCACGCATTCGGCCAGGAGGCCCTGCAGGCCGTCGAGACGGCGCGAAGCCGCGTCGCCTCTCTGCTGAACGCGGACCCGTCGGAGATCGTATTCACGGGCGGAGGCACGGAGTCGGACAACGCGGCCCTGGCCGGTATCCTCCTGACCTCGGGCGCATCGGAAAAGGCCGGGCGTCTGGTCACGACCGCCATCGAACACCACGCGGTGCTCGCCTTCTCGGAGGCTCTGGCCGAACGGGGCGTCCGGCTCGAGGTGATGGCGCCGGATCCCGGCGGCCTGATCACGGTGGACGCGGTGCGTCGCGCCGTTGCGGGCGGTGCCACGCTCGTTTCCGTGATGCACGCCAACAACGAGATCGGCACGATTCAGCCGGTCGCTGAAATCGCCGCGGCCGCGGCCGAAGGGGGCGCGCTTTTCCACACCGACGCGGTGCAAACCGCAGGACATATTCCGATCGATGTCCGCGCCTGGGGGATCGACCTGCTGTCCGTTTCGGCGCACAAGCTGTACGGCCCCAAGGGCGTCGGCGCCCTGTTTGTCCGCAAGGGAACGCCTTTCGAGCCGTTTCTGGTCGGAGGCGGGCAGGAAGACGGCCGGCGGAGTTCCACGCACAATGTGCCAGGAATCGTGGGCCTGGGGAAGGCCGCCGAGATCGCGGCCGCTGTCATGACCGCGGAGGACGAACGCATCCGCGGCCTGCGGGACCGGTTATGGAACGCAATCAAGGGGCGCCTGGACGGCGTGAGGCTGAACGGGCATGCGACTCTGCGGCTTTCGAACAATCTGAACTGTTCCTTCGACGGCGTGGAGGGCGAATCGCTGGTCATCGCCCTGGACCTGGACGGCATCGCGGCCTCCACCGGGTCGGCGTGCAGTTCGCGGTCCTCCGGTCCGTCCCACGTGCTGACCGCCATCGGTCTTTCCGCGGATGCGGCGCGGGGAAGCCTGCGCCTGACCCTGGGACGCAACACGACCGCGGCGGAATGCGACCGTGCCGCGGATGCCGTCGTCTCGGCCGTGAAGCGGCTCAGGGCCATGGCCTCCGGCGGGAGGCGGGCATGACGGAAACCGCAGTTCTGACCGCGGAGATCCGGCGCCTCCGGGACGCGCGCCGGGCCGTGCTCCTCGCGCACAATTACCAGCGGCCGGAGGTGCAGGACGCCGCGGATTTCACCGGCGATTCACTCGAACTCGCGCGGCGCGCCGCGACCACGGACGCGGAAGTCATCGTGTTCTGCGGCGTCACGTTCATGGCCGAGACGGCCAAGATCCTTTCGCCGGAAAGGACCGTTCTTCTGCCGAGGATGGACGCCTCGTGCCCGATGGCCGAGATGACCGATCTCGCCGGGCTCCGTAAACTGAAGGCGGAACATCCCGGCGCGGTCGTTGCCGCGTATGTGAATTCCACGGCTGAAGTCAAGGCCGAATCGGACGTGTGCGTCACGTCCGCGAACGCGGTGCGCATCGTTCAGCGGCTCGAAGGCGACACGGTCATATTCCTGCCGGACCGCAATCTCGCGTCCTGGGTGGCGCGCTTCACGGACAAGAAAATCATCCCCTGGCCGGGGTTCTGCTACGTGCATGAACAGTTCACGGCCGCGGATGCGGTCGAAGCGAAGCGCCTGCACCCGGACGCGGTGCTCATGGTCCACCCGGAATGCCGGGCCGACGTCGCGGACCTGGCGGACGAGGTGCTGTCCACGAGCGGCATGCTGAAGTTCGCGGCGGAATCCGGCTCCCGCCGTTTCATCGTGGGCACGGAGCAGGGGATTCTCCACCGGCTGAAAAAGGAGAATCCCGGCAAGGAATTCCTCTCGCTCGGGCCGGTGCGCACCTGCCTCACGATGAAAAAGACCCGGCTCGAGGATGTCCGCGACAGTCTGAAGCACATGCGGCATGAAATCACGCTTCCCGTCCCGCTGATGAACAGGGCCAGGACCGCGCTCGAACGGATGCTTTCGTATGCCTGATGGCCGGGTCGCCGTGGCCATGAGCGGCGGCGTGGATTCCTCGGTCGCTGCCGCGCTGCTCAAGGCGCGCGGGTTCGACGTGTTCGGGCTCACCCTTCAGCTGTCCACGGGGCCCAGCCGGTGCTGTTCGATCGAGGACATCCGCGACGCGCGTGCCGTGGCGGCCGGACTCGGTATTCCCCATTACGTCATCCCCCTGCAGGATCCCTTCCGCGAAGCTGTCATCGAGTACTTCCTTTCCGAATACGAGGCGGGCCGCACGCCCAACCCGTGCGCGGTATGCAATTCACGGATCAAGTTCGGCCTCCTTCTCGACAAGGCGGTCTCGCTCGGCGCATCGGCGCTCGCCACCGGGCACTACGCGTCCGTGTCCCGCGATCCGGCGTCCGGCCGTTTCCGGCTGAAGCGGGGGCTGGAAAAAGGGAAGGACCAGTCCTATTTTCTCGGCCGGCTGACTCAGGAACAGCTGTCCCGGTCGATGTTCCCGGTCGGCCGTCTCTCGAAACGGAGAACGCGGGAACTGGCGGAGCGTCACGGCCTTCCGGTCGCGTCAAAGCGCGACAGCGTCGAGGCCTGTTTTCTGCCGGACGACGGCGTTGCGGCCTTCATCGAGCGGGAACGGGGAAAGGCCGCGGCAGCCGGGGATTTCATGACCGCGGACGGCCGTATTATCGGTCGTCACAAAGGCATTTCCGGATACACGATCGGCCAGCGGAAAGGGCTGGGCATTGCCTTCGGGAAGCGTACCTATGTGGTGCGTCTGGACGCGGAGACGAATACCGTGGTTTTGGGAGGGGGGGAGGAACTGGTTGCGGGCCGTTTTTCCGGACAGGATCCGGCATGGATCAG
>JAFGAX010000153.1 GCA_016933415.1 bacterium | reverse complement strand
GACATCCGGGACGCCCTTCACGGGGAAGGCCGTCCGGTCCAGCGTCGTGTTGATGACGATCGTGCCGCCGGGTTTCAGCCCGTCCGTGATGGGGACAGCGCTCATGAGACCGGGATCCAGAACCACCAGGACGTCGGGCTCGTAGATGAAGCAATGGATGCGGATGACATCGTCCGAAATGCGGGTGTACGCCGTGACCGGGGCGCCGCGGCGCTCGACGCCGAAAAACGGGAAAGCCTGAACCTGCTTGCCTTCCCGGAAAGCGGCCATGGCCAGTATATCCGAACCCTTGACCGCGCCCTGGCCCCCGCGGCCGTGAAAACGGATTTCAATCATCCTGCACCTCCGACGGTGATGCGAAAAGAAATATCCATGGCCGGAGCGGAGTGCGTCAGGCCGCCGACGGAAATGAAATTCACCCCGGTCTCGGCTGTTTCGCGCGCGTTTTCCAGGAGGATGCCGCCGGAGGCTTCGGTCTCCATCCGTCCGTTGATCAGCGCAACCGCCTCCTGCAGCGCGGCGGAACTCATGTTGTCGAGGAGAATCCGGTCCACCGGAAACCGGACGGCTTCCAGAACCTCCTCCAGGTTTCTCGCCTCCACTTCGACTTTCAGGCCGAGTCCCTTCTGCCGGAGCACGTGCAGACACCGCTCGATCGCGGTCGAGACGCCCCCCGCTGCGTCCGCATGGTTGTTCTTGATCAGCGCCATATCGAAGAGGCCGTAACGGTGGTTGCGTCCGCCTCCGATCCGGACCGCGTATTTTTCCAGACAGCGCAAGGTGGGCGTCGTCTTTCGGGTGTCGAGTATCGCGCATCCGGTGCCTTCCACGGCGCGGACGAATGTGTCGGTCCGGGTGGCGATTCCGGAGAGTCGCTGGAGAAAATTCAGGGCCGTCCGTTCGCCTTTCAGGAGCGTCCGGACGGATCCGGACACGGATCCAAGCGCATCTCCGGCGGCCGCCCGGAATCCGTCCTGCGCGGTTTCACGAATCTCGACATTCGGGTCCAGCATCCGGAAGACACGGTAAAACACGGGGAGTCCCGCGACCACGCCTTCCGAACGGGCCAGTATCCGCCCCGTTCCCGTCCGGTCCGCGGAAATAATGGAATCCGTCGTCACATCGCCGGTTCCGAGGTCCTCTTCAAGCGCCCTTTCGAGAATCGGATCCACGACTTCCCATGGGAAACTGTCTGTCACGTCCGCCTCAAAGCGTGGGTTCGTTCCGGCCGGATTCAATCGCATCGGCCCGCTGTTTCGCGATGCGTCCGAGATCGCTCGACACGCCTTCGCTCCGGACGATCCGGGAGAACATCTCCTTCGCGGACTCCGGGCGCTGAATCCGGAGATAGGCCATGCCGGCCTCGTACAGGGCGGTCGCGGCCCAGGGCAGCTGGGTCGGCGGACAGAGATACTTGACTTTGAGAAACTCGAATATGGCCTCGTCGAAGCGTCCCATCTCCGCGTAGCATTTTCCGATCCAGTACTGGATTTCCGCCTCGTCCCGGGGTTCCGCCTCGGACTGGAGCGAGCGCAGCTGCGCGACGGCCCGCTCGAATTCCTTCAGCTCATAATAATAGATACCGAGGCGGATTTTTTTGGCGAAGGCGTCTTCCGCGTTGGAGAACCTGGAAAGATACCGTTTCGTCAGCGCAATCGCGGCATCCGTCATCTGGAGGCCTTCATACAGCCGGATGCACTGTGTCGCCGCTTTGCGCTGAATTTCCGGGTTCAGCGAGTCGGCCATGGCTTTTTTGAAAGCCGCGAGCGCGTTGTCCGTCTGTCCGGAACGCAGGTAATGTTCGCCGAGAACCAGGTAAATTTCAGGGAGAAGCGGGTCTTCCGCGCTCCGCCGGATCAGGTCGGTCATGAGATCGAGCCCCTTGTCCGTCCTGTTCATCAGGAGCAGCGCGCGTCCGTGTTCGAGCTCCGCTTTCCGCGCCAGAGAGGGATTCCGGCTGTCCGCGGCGTCCTTTAAACAGTCGATGGCGGGTTCGAAGGATTTCTGCCGGATCAGCGCCATCCCCTGTTCCAGCCGGATCTCCGCGCGCAGTTCGCGGAAGGCCGGGTCTCCCTTGAAACGCGATTCAAACGCTTTTCGTCCGGATTCGCCGTCCGCCATCCGATCGAGTCGGAGCAGTGAAATGATTTTCCGGGCGGTCAGACTTGCTTGACTGCTTTCGTTTTCAACCGCATCGGCGGCTCGGGTATAACCGTCGGCCGCATCCGCGAACCGGCCCAGGCGGAAATCGAGATCCGCCAGTTCCGCCAATCCTCCGGCCGAGGAATCCGACTCCGCTCGGCGGGACAGGAAAAAACGGGCTGTTTCCATCTGTCCCTCGGTTTCGGCAAGGGACGCAAGGCCGGTCCACAGGTTTCTCTGTCCTTCTGGCCCGGTATCACATGCCCCGTACCGGATCAGCGCGTTTCGCGCCGGACCGGTTCGGGCCGCAACCCTGTAGGCATCCGCGAGACGCCGCAGAAGCGCGGGCCGAAGGGAGTGGTGTCCGGTCACCAGGCCCAACCTTGAACAGGACACGGATACGCTGTCCAAATTCAGAGCCTCTTCGAAGACACGGGCCGCCCGATCCGGCTCGCCGGATGCCAGAAGCGCATCGCCCAGGCACAGGAGAACGGAATCGCCTCCCGCCAGGAAAAAGGGATGCGCCGCGGCCGCGCGATACCGTTGAACCGCCGCCTGCGCGTTTCCTGCGGTCTCCGCCCTTTTCGCCAGGAACCAGTTGGAAGCGGAACGAACGGAGGGCGGAGATCCGGACACGGAAACCCGGTTCAAAAGCGAATCCGCGAAATCGATTCGGCCGCGCTTCATCCCGATCAATGCCTGCAACAGAAGCGTTGCGTCCTGAATATCATCTCCCTGATTCGGACTGCCGCCCTTCGGCAGCAGGGAGAGAATCTGTTCCGCGGCCGCGATCGAATCGATGGCCATTGCGGATCTCGCCAGGGAGAACAGCCGGATTGTTTCGACGGGATCGGTGACGCAGGAAGGCGGCAGATCCGAGATCCATCGGCCTGCGTCTCCGGAACCCCGGATGGCGGCGATGCGGTGTTGCAGCATCCGGATCTTCAGTCCGAGCGGGTCGGCCGGCGCCCGGGGACGCATCCGTTCGAGAGCGGCCAGCGCCGAATCCGCGAGCGGATGATTCCGCTCCAGAACCGAGCGCCGGAAATACCCGTCCGCGATCATGAACCTGGCGGAATCAGCCCGGTCCGGATCGGTTGCGGCTCTCAGCCAGGATGACAGACGGGACTGTGCGGCGGAATAATCCTTGAGAGATTCGAAATAAAAAAGACCGAGTTCGTAATCAAAGGACGGCGACGGCGTTCCGCGGGAAGCGTTGAGAATCAGCGCGATCCGGCCCGCGAGATCGGTGGCCTGAAGCGGGTTCGTCCATTCCAACCGCTCGAGGAGAACGCCCGCGGAATCGGCCCATGCGGAAAAAGGCTGATCCGCGGTCATTCGCCTCATCAGGAGGCGCGCTTCCCCGGCGCGGCCGAGCCCTGCGAGACCGCGGGCATAACGGAACTGCGATTCCGGAATGCAGGGACTGGAGGGAACCCTGTTCCAGAGTTTTTCCAGGGAACCGAACGCCTCCTCCGGCCTGCCGGTCCTGTTCAGGTCGATCACCGCCTTGCGGAGCAGAACGCGATCCGCGCAGGGATTGTCCGGGAAGTCGAAGAGAAACCGGCTGTAGGATGCGGAGGCTTCAGAGTCGGCTCCCCGGCGGGACTGCGTTTCCGCCAGACCGAGGCGGGAGAGCAGGCGGACCGGCGCCGGTGCCTGTTCAGCGAGCGGGAGAAATGCGGCTTCGGCCTCCTCCAGTCGGTTCATGGCCAGAAGGATCATGGCCGCCTCGAAACCCGCGGAGGGTCCGCGGTTTCCGGCGGGATCGACATTCAGAAAGGTCTTCAACGCATCGGACGCCCTGCCCGAAGCGGATTGCGACAATCCCAGCCGCCAGCGGACGTCATCCCCATCAACGGTTTTCACGCCTGCGGCGAGAACCCCTTCGAAAGAACGGCAGGCATCCGCATGATCCCCCATCAACGCTTCAACGCGGCCAAGCCTGAAACCTGCGATTTGCCTGAGACTGTCAGGGACTCCGGGAGACGCCAGTACGGAACGGAACCGGGCTTTCGCGGGAATCCAATCACCGATTTCCGACTGAATCGACCCCATCCGGACCGAGGCTTCAAACCGGTCCGGATCACGGGCCGGCCGGGCGGCGATTGGCTGAAGAACGGCCATGGCCTCATCGGGACGGTTGCGCCGCATCAGGATGTCCGACAGCAGGAAAGCCGCACGGGACCGTGATTCCGGATACCCCGTGGACTCCAGAACAGCGGTCAGCAGGCTTTCCGCCCTTTCGAGGCTGTCCGATCGCACAGCGATGGAAGCGGACCGGAGAAGACCCTCTCCCGCCCACCTGGATTTCGGATGCAGGTGTTGAACCTGCCGGTAGCTCTGTGCCGCTGCGCCGGTTCTGCCGGAAAGCTCGAAGCATTCCGCCATGCGGAACTGGGCCAGGTCCGGATTCTTCGCTTCCGGATATCGGAGAATGTAGCGCAGAAAGGCTTCCCGGGCGGCGTCAAATCGCCTCAGCCGGAAGAGGGACTCCGCCGCCATCCACTGGGCGTCCGGAGATTTCGGGCTGGTCGGGTAGCGGTCCGGAAACGCTTCGAACTGGATGGCGGAGAGCTCGAAAAGTCCTTCGCGGAACAGCCGTTCGCCGTAGGCGAAATCCTGCTGTTCCAGGGACGGCTGTGCGGATGCGGCAAGAGCCGCGCCGATGAAAAACAGGAACAACCGCGTGGTTGCAGGGGAATGGGGTTGTCGTTCGGTCATCGTACGAAGCCGTTTTGAAACATCGGGAGTGTGTCCGCGTCCTGCGGAAAGAGCATTCCGTTCAGGGCCGGGCGGGTTCCGACTGGCTTTTTTTCTCGGATTCCAGAAGCAGCCGGAGTCGTTCCAACTCTTCCTCGACCTTTTTCCGCTCGGCCTGAATCCGGGCCAGCTCCTGTTCCGCGGATTCCATGTCGCTCTGGCTCTCGATCATTTTCTCGAGAATGGCCTGCCTGTCCTTGGCCGTCTGCTCCAGGCCGGATTTTTCGGACCGGTAGAGAGAACGGGGCAGAACGGCCAGCCGGACGCCGAGAATGCCGCGCCAGGAGGGATAATTGGGAAAACTCTTTTCTTTCGGCTTCACGTAACGATAGTCGGTGAGATCCTCCCCGGTCAACAGGCTTTTGTCGAGTCCTATTTCAGCGCTGATCCAGCGCGTGAAACGGTAAACGACGCCCAGCGAGAGATAGGACGCGTATTCCCGGCTGTAGGCGGGATCGGGCGGACGGGTCAGAAACGCACGGCCGTTCATCTCCGCGGAAAAACTGAACGGATCCGACGGAAGTTGAAAGCCCAATCCGGCCAGGATTTCCGAACTCATGCGCTGGGCCGACGGCGCGCCCGGAACCCGGGACAGGGAGCGGCCCACGTCATTGTGGTTCAGGTATCCCAGATTGGCGTGACACGACCAGCCGGCTTCCGGGAAAAGCGCGTTGCGGTGAAACGAGGCCAGCGCCGTCAGCTGAACCGAGACGTTTCCCGCGGAATAGGGTTCGTAGATCACGTTGTGCACCTTCGCGGTCGGCAGACGCAGGGTGACAAGGCCTCCCCACTCCCACGGGCTTTCCAGACCCCGGAAGGATCCGAATTTGACGGATGCCAGAATATCGTCCGGAAAATTGGCCTGGCCGTCCCAGAAATTGCCCCCCCGGCCGTTGATGTCCTGGTACAGGATGGGCGTGAGCGACAGTTCCACATGCGGACCCGCGCCGTAATTGACCGACAGGGAATTTTGAACATCCCACAGCATATACGCCTGCTTCGACCCGCCGAAACTCGCGATCTTTCCGAAATACCGGACACCCGAGTAGAGTTCAAGCCTTCCCTTTTCAAGGCTCGACGCCGAATGCACATAGACAAGCCCCCTGCCGCCGTTCATCGGCGTGGCCCCCAGAAGGCCGAAACCGAGGAGCGCGGAAAGCGCGATTCCCGGCGCGGAAAAAGATTTCACGATCATTTTCATCGAACCTCTGTTCGTTTTCCGTTTTCCTTTTCCGCAATGAGGCAGTTGGCGCGGAAAAGCGATTCGAATGTTCCGGCATCCGTCCACCATCCGTCCAGTATTTCGAACGTCATCCGGCCTTTGCGGATATAGTGGTTGTTCACGTCCGTGATTTCCAGTTCGCCCCGGTTCGACGGCTGGAGGGTTTTAATGACGTCGAACACGGTTTCGTCGTACATGTAGATGCCGGTGACCGCGAACCGGGATTTCGGGGATTTCGGCTTCTCCTCGATTCCCGCGATGAGGTCTCCGCGGATTTCCGCGACTCCGAAACGCTCCGGGTCCTCGACTTCCTTGAGCAGAATCCGGGCGCCGGTTTTCTGTTCCGCAAACCGCCGGACGGCGCCGGAAATATCCGCCTCGATGATATTGTCGCCGAGAATGACCGCGATCGGCTCCCCGTCCGAAAAGGCCTCCGCCAGGTTGAGCGCCTCCGCGATTCCGCCCTCGCCCTCCTGATAGGTGTAATGCAGGTCCTTCAGCCCGAAATCCCGGCCGTTTCCAAGCAAACGGAGAAATTCACCCGCATTATTGCCGCCCGTGACGATGAGAATCTCCCGGATGCCCGCCGTGACCAGGGTCCCGATCGGATAATAGATCATGGGCTTGTTGTATATGGGAAGCAGGTGCTTGTTCGTCACCTTGGTCAGGGGCAGGAGGCGCGTCCCCAGTCCGCCCGCCAGTACGACGCCTTTCATCCGCGATTCCGTCCTTTCCCGGTCCGGTCAGTCCCGATTGCCGTAATAATCGGCCAGCATGAACATGTAATAGAACTGGACCAGAATGGCCAGCTTGGAGACGAAATCAAAGAAACGGGTGATCCAGTGGAATGTCGTTCCGTTGACGATGATCGTATCCCCGGGCCTGAGCGTGGGAATCAGCCGCTGGTCTGCGGTTTCCACGTATTTTTTCACGTCGATCTTGTACACGACACTGCCCCGTTTCGGGTCGTTCCGGATGATCTTGATCTCGTTGAGCCGGGCGTTTTCGTTGGGACCGCCGGCGAAGGAGAGCAGGGCGACGAGGTCGGTGTTGTCCGGGACCATGTACTGCCCGGGTTTCTGGACGAATCCCCAGATGTTCACCGGAATCAGCAGTTCGTCGCTGGACCCCAGATAATACTGCGCCGCACGGTCGATCGAAGGATTCTGCGGGGCGCCCTGGGAAAAGAGGCCCGCAGCCGGCAGGATCAGCAGAACGCACAAACACGCTTTTTTCATGACATCCTCATTGGATGGTGACGGATACCCATGGACTTTCGGAACCGCAGCGGGATTCGTTTCCGATGATGTCGACCCGCCATTCGTAGGCTCTGTTGGATTGCAGCCGGTCGACGGACGCGGTACCGTCCGTGTTGTAGACTGCGGATTGATAATCGTCTCCGTAACGGGCCTGAACCGTGCCGATCCAGACCATGTTCCCGGCGGCTTTGTCCCGAACCCGAACGATATAGGCGTCCGCGTGAGGGGAATTGTCATCCCGCCACCGGAATTCCGGAATGTCTCCGCAGGAATCACGGGGCTGAAGATCCTGGGCTTTCCGGATCAGTCTGTAACTCAGGGTGTCCGAAGGATCGCTGCGGCCGCCCTCGCCGTCAATGGCGTTGACCGTGTAAAAATACCGGGGATCGATTGAAGGGACCGTGTCCTCATGGTAGCGCTGGTCCGGATCCTGAATGGTTACGATCTTCGCGAATGGACCTTGACCGGAAACCGACCGGTTCACTTCATACCCTTCGGTTCTCTCGTCCCCGTTGTCCGTCCATTCGATCCGGATGGCATCGCCTTCGGGAACCGCGTCCATGCCCTTCTCCACCCGGCTGGTGTCGTCCGCCCCCGGTATCAGACGGACCGCGACAGGGCGGACCTGGCTCGGACCGGAACTGTTCTTGCAATTAAAATTAATAAAAATAAGCACCAATAGCAAGAAAAAAACCGCTGAATGTCTCATGCGTAGCCTCCTCTCTAGAAGGAGATCGAACAACCGACCCTGTGAAGGCTGTTCAGTGAATGGGAAACAAACGCGTAGTCCGCCTCCATGAAACGTATTTTCAGGCCCGCGCCCGCGGTCAGGCGTCCGTCATCCGATCCGATTCTGAGCGCCACATGCGAAAAACCCTGAAATTCCAATCCGAAACGGTCAATTCCCCCCCATTTTGAATCATGGTCATAGGCCAGGAGCGCGGCCGCGCTTCGGATCGGCAGGGGGCACCGGTAGGCCATTCCCAACTTCCAGTTCCTCGGCGTTTCATCCTGATGACGGGTGTTCCATCGCATGGTTGTCCTCGTCGCGTCCTGGAGGTGAAGACCGATCGAAAACCACCCGAGTTTATCCGATTGAAACAGATCGTTTAAATGGAAACGCATCATGGTCCCGATGTCCACGCCCAGACCGGTTGCCGAATAGGAGCCCACGGACTGACGAATCCATTTGATATTGATGCCGAATGGAATGTCGACCCGAACCCGGTGATACAGCCAGCCGAGGTCGAGGCGGTTGTCGTTGCGCTTCGAAAACGTGAAGAAAAAGGCGTCTTCCGTGTCCTGGATAAAACCGTCCGGCCGGCCGTCCGGCTGAAGCGACCGGTCCCGCAGCCGCTCCAGATAGGATTCGCCCTCCAGACCCGGATACACGGGGATGTCATCCACGGAGAGGCGGATCCAATTGACGGCGATGCGCACGTCTCCTTTCATGGGAAGCGCGAGTCCCAGAAAGTGATAATCGCCCAGCGGATTGGCGATTGTCCCGAATTGCGGCCCATACATGGCTGACAGGCGGGCACGGTCGACGAGCGACATGCCCGCGGGATTCCAGTAGAAGGCTGTGCCGTCGTCCGCAACACCGCAGAAGGCGCCTCCCATGCCGAGGGCCCGCGGACCGACTCCTATTTCCAGAAAGGCGTTCGTCGTGTTCTGTCCGAAAAGCGTCCGGGTCCGGACAGCCACGGATGTGAGAAGCATCATCAGGATGAGGACGGATCGTCTTGCCATGTCATCTCGTCCGGGCGATTTTGCCCGTGATTTCCTTCCGCAGGGATCCCCGGATCGCGGTCATGCGGAAAAAATACACGCCGTTGGCCACGGGTCCCCCCCAGTCATCCGTGCCGTCCCAGGCGATCTCATGATAATCCGGAGCGGCCATGGAGGCATCATCGAAAACACGGATGCGTTTTCCGGAGACCGTGAATATCTTGAGTGTCAGCCGGTCC
Source organism: bacterium (assembly GCA_016933415.1). Lineage (GTDB taxonomy): Bacteria > Zhuqueibacterota > QNDG01 > QNDG01 > DTFT01 > JAFGAX01. Next base: position 1,751 of record JAFGAX010000153.1, on the reverse strand, counting down.
GCGCGGCTCGCCAGGCGGTAGGCGAAAACGGTCTCGCGCCGGAACGGGTTGGGATGGTTGCCGAGAAACGCCAGGTCGAAACGGTCCGCCACATTGAACCGGACCGCCGCCGACCGGGCTGTATTGCCGTGCAGATCGGCCGCCGCGATGCGCAAGGTATGCTCGCCCGCGGACAATTCGGGTTCAAAACGGATGCGCCTGCTGAGATTGGCGGTCCCGCTGTCCAAAGGCAGCCAGGCGTAGTCGCTGCGCGGGATTTCATCCAGAACAATTTCCGCGGCCCCGGACCTGCTGTCGACGCCGGACGGATCTTCGACGAGGATGGAAAACCGGGGACGGACCGGGACGAATCCGCCGTCCGAAAAAAACTGGTCTTCCATTTCGATCTCGATGCGTGGCGGTTCCCCGTCCGTCGCGGTCATGAAGCAGAACAGTCCGGGCTGATAGGAATCGACGGTGAACACCGAGTCCGACTGGGAACATGGAACCGCAACCCATTCGGCGATATCCCGGTCCAGGCGGTAGGGCCTGTATCCCGCCTGCGCAAGCGAATCGACCAGAACGAAGGTGAGACGCATGGGAGCGGGAAGCGCCGCGTCCTCCCCGATGCCTGCGAACGCAATCCGATGCACCAGAAGAGCCGGCTCTTCGTCCCTGGACTGCCCCCTCGCCCAGTCCAGGTCGCTCCGCACGGTCAGAACATCGGGCGAAGGCACGGTTCCCGGTTGAACCAGACAGCGGATGCTCCGGACCGCGCCCATGGATTCAAAGCCCACCGGGACGGGGCCTTCGGTTCCGTTCACCGAGCCCGACTCCGGCGTTACGCGAAAGACCTTCACGGTTATCCGTTTTGAAGCGCGGTTGTTGTCCGTCCGGGATTCCGCGATCGTCCGGTCCGGATCCAGCAGGACGCTGAAGGTGAAGGTGCCGATTCTGGATTCCCACGGGGCCGAGGCCGTAACGGTCGATCCGGCAGGCACATCCACGGTATCCGGCCCGGACCATCCGGTTTCGATGCATTCGAAACGCACCGGCAGTCCGGTGATATCCGTCTGGCCGCCGTTGGACACGGACGCCCGCACGGTCACGAAAGATTCCCCGGACAAATCGATTCCGGACACGACCGCATCCGCCTGTGTCGGAATGAGCCGCGACTGCCAGGCGCTTCGGGTGACGCCGTTCTCTGTTTCAGCGCGGATCCGGAACAGGAGAGCGGATCCCGGCTGGAAAGTCCCGATGCGTCGGATTCCGGTGAACGTCTGATTGTTTTCATTCCATGCCAGCGCCACTGAATCAGCGGAAGGCTGGCTGATTTCACACACGACTTTAAAAATCGGAAAGCGGTCGGTCAACCGGCATTGGACGGCAATGCTGTCCGTCCAGACCGGTTCAGCCGGCACGGTATAGATCGAGTCGAAATGACTGGATTCAATGGAAAAAGGCCTGAAGGACCGGCTCTGAAAATCGGAAGCTTCATCCCAGGCGTGAATGCGGAGTCCGGAGGGCCCGGACCGGAGTTCCGCCGGAAGCGGGACCGAACCTGCCGCCGGTCCTGCGGGAAAAACGGTCTCGACGCCGGATCGGGTCCGGATCGTGGAATCGATCACCTCGATGCGGGCCTGCAGCGGACCGTTTGTTCTCTCCCATATGAAATGGACCGAATCTCCACTGCCAATGGAGCGTTCGGTCAACGTGAAATCATCCGATTCCGGGGGAAACGCGAACCGGACGCACGGGTCCCCGATGAGATT
>JAFGAX010000152.1 GCA_016933415.1 bacterium | reverse complement strand
GTGTCGATCAGGCACCCCTGCGCGATTCCCTTGTCCTGCAGAACGACCCTGCCCTCATAAGGGCCTGTGATTTTTTCCGCCCGGTGAATGATCTGTGTTCGCATGCCGCCCCGGGGCCAGGTGATGTTCATGACATAGTACCTGCCGTCGACCTTGAGCAGTTGCGAACCCTCGGCTTGCAGCATGATGTCTCCGCCAGCCACCGCGCTGGCGTTCGGTATGACCACGTCGTTGAACCCGCCTTTACGGATGCCCGACAGATCCGGCTCCAGCTCCACCAGCCTGAGGTCTCCGACGCCGTATATCATGTACACGCGCCCGTCATCGTCGAAGAACAGGGAATGATCGTGCAGGGACGGCTCGAACGAGTTCGCCTTCCAGTCGCCCTTTTCAATGTCATGGGTCCGAAAGACGTGGGTTTTTCCGCTGGTGGCGGAAAACGTGGTCACATAATACATGCCGTCATGATGGCGCAGACAGCTCGCCCAGGAACCGCGGCCGTAAGCGTTATTGCCGTTTTCAAGGTTCATGGCGTCATTTTCAACCAGCCGGCCGTAGGCGTAATTGATGATTTCCCAGTTCACCAGATTTTTGGATCTCATGATCGGCAGACCCGGGCTCATGTGCATGGTCGTGCTGCTCATGTAGTACGTGTCGCCCACGCGGATCACGGCCGGGTCCGGCACATCCGCCCAGATCAGGGGATTCATGCCCGGACCGGCTTGAATCGACTCGGGACGCAAAGAAACGAGCAGAAACGCCATGACGGCGAACCGGCTCCGTATTGGAATGCGGAATGTCAGACCCATGGAAAGCCCCTTTTCCCTTTCATGTCAGCGAATCGTCTTGAACCGGAAGACCGTGATGGAATTCCCCGGGAATGTGTGCGTCCAATCGGGGCCTGCGTCGGTCACGATGAATCGCCTGGGTGCCGTTTTAAACGGGCTGTCCACGGAATTGACGTCTTCGAGCCCGCCCGTCAGGACTTCTCCGGAAGCAGTGGGATGGATTTTCACCCCGGCCAGGTCCACGGTCAGGGCCTGATCCGTATCAAAAATATTGACGACCTTCAGGATGATGTCGCCGGAGGCGTTCTCCCGGCTGGCGGCCGTGAAAATCGGCTCTTCCGGATTCGGGGAATCGCCGCCCTTCGACCACGCGCCCGGGGCCGGTATCGCCTGGGGGACGACTTTGGCCACGGGGAGCACCCGGTCGCCTTTCGCGTTGAAGAACATCTTCTGCACATAGTACGAGGGCGAGCCGAAGCTGGACAGCGTGTTGTACCCGATCAGATCGGTGCTCCACTGGCTGCCGCCCGGATCCACGCGCGTGAGCAGGGGGGCATAGCAGGTCATGATCACGATGTCCGCGTTGCGCTCGAGGCCGGTCAGAAACGCCGCGTCGGACAGGGCGCAACGGAAGGAGGGCGTCAGCCCGCGGAGCACGCCGCGTTCCTGAGAGGCCCATTCGCCTTCGAAGATCTTCGGCCCGCTGCGGTCCGCGTTGTCGTACAAATGGGCGTTGCGTATGGCGTCGCCGGGCGACATGTAGTGGTGGTTGTCGATCACGTCGTGCGGCACGCCCGGATCCACGGTGGCAATGACCTGAAGATGAGGATACTTGGCCTTGATCGCATGGTAAAACATGGCAAAGCGGCCTTCCGGACCGCGGTAACTGGCGGTGCCGTTGTTGAGAAAGTCCTCATTGCCGATCTCGACATAGGTGAGCTTGAAAGGAGCCGGATGCCCGTCCTGAGCCCTGCGGCTGCCCCACTCGGTCGTTGCATCGCCGGTGATGTATTCGATTTCATCCAGCGCCTCCTGAATGAAGGGCTTCAAGGCTTCGCCGGTGATGACGTCATGGCCTCCGTTGAGGTGCAGGCCGGCGTAAACGCCCAGCACCGGCTCCATGTTCAGTTCTTCGCACCATTCGAGGAATTCCAAAAGACCCAGGCCATCCGAGGACCGGTAGCCCCAGGGGCTCATGTGTCCGGGCCGGTTCTCCCACGGTCCGACCATCTCCTTCCAGTTGAACCGGTTCTCGAAATTGAGCCCCTCAACGTAATTGCCGCCCGGGAATCGCAGGAACGCGGGCCGCATGCCGTCCAGAAGCCCCATGATATCCTGCCTGAAGCCAGTGACTGGACGGCCGCCGAGCGCGGCGCCTGTCCGTTCCGCGAACACAGGCGGGAACAATGATACGAGAGTGAAACGGACCGTGCCCTTCGAACCCACGGCAATCACGAAACGGGTGTCGGCCGTGGACGCAACTTTACCGGTTTTCAGCATGACTGTGTGACGTTTCCATTCGCCGGAAACGGCCGGAACCGTTGCCGAGGCGTAAATGGATGCACCGTCATTGGACTCGATGGAAACGGTCACCGGGCCGGAAAAGCCGTTTGAGGCTTTTACGTAAAAGGAACACGTATAGGTCCAGTCGGGTTTGACCGGAATGCCCCAGTACCCGTCATTCGCGACGCCCACGCGGCCGGCCGCGGGCACTTTGGATATCGTGAGCTTCAGGCTCTTCGTCAAGGCCCCGGAGTTCACGGGATCGCCGGCATCCACGACTGCCGAGCCTTCAGCGCCCCGGGAGGCCACCCAAAACCAGTGGGGCGCATCCGCGATCCAGTCGGACGGTGGCTTCACGAGAGGACCGTGATCGACCGTACTGCCTCCCTCGAATCCTGTCTCCGGCTGCCAGACCCGGCCCTTCGAATCCGTGAACGGTTCGGACTGTCCTGCCCTCATCCGCAGGACCGCGGCGGAGGACGCACCCTGCCGGATGATCTCGATCGCTTTGATGGCCGGATTCTCGTTCCGGGGCGTGAAAGTCACGCGCAACTCTCCGCCGGTCACATCCACGGGCACGGTTTCGACATAGGCCCGGTTGAACCCTCCGGACTTGACCCAGATGTCGAAGTCCTTGAATTCATGCCCCTGCACGTTCATGGAAAAAACGCGCTGTCCCGGGCCCGCGATGCCCGAGTACGTCTCGGCGAAGTAGAGCTTGACCAGGTATTTGCCGTTCGGAATCTTGCAGGAGAAAGAGCGCATCGAATAATGCTCGCTCCTGAACAAACCGGGCTCATCGGTGCCCGCGGCCGGGGGAAGCATGCCGCCTCCCGGAGGATCCGCGAAAATGCGGTTCCGGATCAATTCTCCGTAGAGTCCGCCTTTATACGAGTAATTGATTTCCTCGGTCATCAGGCCGTAGAAGAGGGGGTTGATTTCAGCCCCGGGTTTGTCCGCGTGAACGATGATTCTGCCGGGACCGGCAGCCGCCGGGTCCGCGACCGGAACACCCAGCAGGGAAAGCATCGCCACTGCGTACCGTTTCCCGAGCTCCCGATAGCCTTCGGGAGTGAAGTGCAGGCGATCCCGACCGGCTTTGCAGCCGCTGGAGGAAACGACGCGGGAATTGGGAATCGTCTCCGGAAGCTTCGCGATGATTTCGTTCATGGCCGCGCAGACGCCTCCCTGATCCGCGTTCACAACCTCTCCCGCGAGCAGAGGCGTTTCTTCGGGCTTGAGATTCAGATCACGGATCAGATCGTCGTAAACGCCTTTGACCTTGGCGGGCCATTCCGGGTCGCCGGTGTTGGATTCTCCCTGGTGCAGAAGAATCCCCTTGATGACCCCGTCCTTCTGTGCCAGCCGGGCCGCCTTGATCAGAGCCTCGTAGGGATTCCCGTCGTACTGTTTGATGATGCCGGTCATCCATGACGGAGCGGTCGCGGCGTATTCCTGATACCGGTCCTTCTGGAACAGTTCAATTTTACATCCCGCGACCGACACGTTGATCACGCCGACGCGTATCGTTTCCGGCAGGTTGGCTGCCATCGTTCTGCCGAAATAGTCGGCCGGACCGAGGCCCGTGTTGCCCCGGCACAGGGGGGGCACGGCCGTGTACCAGTGACCCGCTTTGCGATTCAGTTTCGGGAAATCAACCGCAGCCAGCATCTGAAAGCGGCCGTCCACGCCGGTCGTGTCGCGGCCTTCAATGAACGGCGGGCCCTCCATGTTGGACTGCCCGAAGCACAGGAACACGTAAAAATTGGGATCCGGGGCCGCTGAAGAGGCCTGTGGGATCGAGAACAGGGCCGCCAGCAAAAACAGCAATCTGGATTTCATTTTCATGGCAGGGTTCTCCTCTTTGGACTCAAACCGATGTTATTGTCATTTCGCCCAGGCTTCACCCTCTGGGGTCCTTCTCCATTTGAAATAGCCGTCAAGCACCCTGAGCGATTCCAGGTCCGGAACCGGCCCGGCATGGGGCGTCTGTCCGAAAACCATGACGGCCGGGGTTTCATCGCTGAAAGCCGGCCATTCCGGGACTCCTTTGCCGTTGGGATCACCTGTCTTGGCGAAATTCGTCCAGTACGTTGCCATGGCCTCGGATATCGCCAGATCGGACGCTGTCGTCTTCGGGTCCGATGCGTCGAGCGTCTGGAAGACGTACGCCACGTCCTGACCGTGCGGCGAACCAAGACCGTATTGGGGGGAGTCCGGCGGATATTCCGGGTGCTGGTCGAAATAGTATAGATAGGCGGGCGATTTCCCGATCCGCGACTGGAGCCGCGCCCAGGTCCACGTCTGCCACCCGAACGCGGCGTCCCGGGCCAGGTCGCGGCCGGTTTTCGGGACTGAATTTGAATCCACCGGATACGCCTTGAGCAGGTCGTCCGCGAACCGGCCGTAACGCGTCCGGACCCCTGCGATGAATTCCTTGGGATCCTTTTCACGCGAGAAGCTGGCGCCCTCGTCCGAATTGTATCCCGCGAGAACGGGCGTGTCATTGAACCGGCCCGCCTCGTAGAGCTTGTATTGATCGTCGGGGATCACGGTGCCGTCGATGATCGGCCATGCCAGCCCGCGCACCGCGGGGAGTTTCGCCGTTTCGATCTTCCTCAGCTCCGCGATGGACGCGGCGCCCGCGCTTTTCATGTAATCCAATCCTCCCTTTTCCGCGTCCGCGAGGCGCTTCATGTTTTCTCCCGGATAGGTCGTGGGACGGGGAGGGCCGAACGAACCGCCGCTCTGCGAAATGGCGCCGTGGAAGAGTCCCTTCGCCAGGGGCGAGGCGGCCAGCATGCTGACCGCGATTCCGCCCGCGGATTCGCCGAATATCGTCACTTTGCCGGGGTCGCCTCCGAACGCGGCGATATTGTTCCGCACCCATTGGAGACCCGCGATCATGTCGAGAAGACCGTAATTCCCGGACACTTGATCGGGACTCTCGGCGCTCAGTTCGGGATGCGCCATGAATCCGAGAATGCCGACCCGATAGGCGATGCTGACCAGTACGACGCCTTTTCCCGCCAGGCGGCTGCCGTTGTAATACGAAGTCGCCCCGCCGTTGAATCCGCCGCCGTAAATCCAGACCATCACGGGAATGCGTTCATTCGCGGACAGAGCAGGCGTCCAGATGTTCAGATAAAGACAGTCTTCACTCTGTTTTTCCCGGTTTCCCCAGCCCTGAATCGGATCGGGGCCGAACTGACCGGCCTGAAGAACCGTGTCCCATGGAACAACCGGGCGGGGTGCCTTCCATCGAAGGCCGCCGATCGGCGGCGCGGCGAAGGGGATGCCCTTGAATACCGTGAGCCCGTTCTCCACGGTTCCCTGCACCCGTCCGCCTTCGACCTGCACGAGTGAAGGCAGGGGCTCATCAGCCTTGCCGCATCCGGCGGCCGACATCGCAAGAATCATGATACCCAGAACGGCGTTTTTCATCTGCAAATTCCCCTTCGTTTCATGTTCATTTCCCTCCGCCTGTGTCCGGCTCATTCTCCGCCGGCCCACGGTACAAAGTGATCTGGATGGGATCAATTCCGGCCGCGATGACAACGGTATTCCGGAGGCTCTTCACTCGCCGAACCTCCAAAAATCGACGTTGAAAAGGGGCCCCCCGGCCTGTCCCTTGAACACCAGGTAGAGGTCGTGTTTCCCCCTTGCGCCGGATACGCTCGCGGTGACGTTTGTCCAATTCTGCCAGCCGCCCGTATGGGGAACGGCCGCGGTTCCGATCCTCGCGCCATCCACGCTGTCGAGATGCAGTTCGATGCTGCCTCCAACCGCGCCGCTGGCGACGCTGGCCGTAAAGGTGGCGGCTCCGGCGTCTCCGAAATCGACGCCCTTCACCTTGATGTAGTCCCTATCATCGACTTCGCACACATCCATACCGCCGCTGCCGCAGGGTTCCGTCTGGACGCCCGAGGACCAGCATATGGTTTCCGCCTGAACCCGGTCATAGGGATTGAGGCTGCCGACTTGAGGCACGCCTTCCCGGCTCCACCACGGATTCTTCACGATGGTCCCATCCTCCTTGTAATTCATCTTTTCCACGCAGATCGACCGCCGTTCCACGTGTTCGGACTGACGGGAGAAAAGAACTTCATAGTTGAAGCCGAAGACGTATGCGCTTCCCTTGTAGTCTATGATCCCGGGATGGTTTCCGGAGGATCTGGGGTTCGGATCCATGATCGTCCCCTTGCACCTCCAGGGCCCTTCAGGGCTGTCGCTCATGGCATAACCGATGCCTTCGGGGCAGCATCGGGACGCCCAGGCCAGGTAGTAGCGGTTGTCCCTCTTCCAGAGCCACGGGCCCTCCGTATAGGACGCCTCAGGGGGCGTTCCCGTGAAATCGATGGATGCGATCCGGGTGTCACCGGCGGTTGAAATCATGTCTTCATTCAGCCGCACGAAGTAACAGGGCCCGTTTCCGCCCCAGTACATATAGGCCTGGCCGTCGTCATCGACGAACACGGTGGGGTCGTAACTGCCCTCGACCAGGGGTTTCCCCAGCGGATCGGAAAACGGTCCGAAAGGAGAGTCCGACATCGCCACCCCGATCGCCATCCCCCCCTTGTGAGGAAAGGGGCAGTACAGATAAAACTTGCCGTTCCGCTGGACGCATTGGGGAGCCCACGCATTGTCTCCGTCCGCCCACTCGAAGGTCTTATGGGGTTCCCTGACGCCCGCAATGATTCCATGGTCGGTCCAATTCACCATGTCGTTTGATGTGTAGAGCATCCAGTTGAACATCTTGAAACCCTTCGCATCATCCTCGTCATGGCTGGTATAGAGGTAGACCGTGCCGTCAAAAACCATAGGAGCCGGATCTGCGGTGTACTTGGTCTGGATGATCGGATTGTCGGCGCGGCAGATCGTTGCCGCGGAAGCCGCGGCGGCCAGTGTAACGACCCGGACGAATTTGTGGATTGCGGATTTCTTCATGTCTCAATCCTCTGATTGAATCCAACTGTTTCCGGGATGCAGGCCGGCCGGCATCCCTTCGGTTTGACGCTGTGGGATTCGGCTTACTCCGATCGATCCGAATACCCGCAGCGAAAAGGGGCTCCATCGATAGCCGTCATTCGCCGGAAACCGGAACGAAAAAAGCCCTTCAAGTCTTCACGCGGAATCACCCCGCTTTTCGGTTCGCATTCACAATTTTTTCACGCAGATCCGGATCGAGTTCATCCAGGCCGATGATGCTGTGGAGATGGTTCGCCGAAACCCACGGCAGCCAGAACCGGTGTCCCCCGACGCCGCGGCCGGACCGGCCCGGCCCCATGCGCCAGCCTTCCTGCTGCCAGCCGGCGCCCTTCATGCCGTGCAGGCGCCCCGGAAGCGCGACCATGGATTTGGTGGCGTGCAGCAGGATGCTCGCCGCGTCGAGGTAGTGCGGATCATTCGTGTAGCCGTACAATTTCGCATACGAAGGCGCGGACCAGTCCAGATACTCATCCACGCTGCCCGTGTTGAGTGCCGTGATTCCCTGGACCCCGATGGTCGGCACTCCTTTTTTATAATGGAGGCGGCCGTCATCCGCATCGAGCGGCATGGGCAGGTTCCATATCCACATCCAGGTCTCAGTGTAATCCGCGGCCGCTTTCGCTCGCTCCAGCCATGCGGGATCCCGGGTCGATTCGTAAAGGATCAGAAAGGCCTCCAGGCTCAGCATGCCGGCTTCCTTGTCCGTGATG
>JAFGAX010000151.1 GCA_016933415.1 bacterium | reverse complement strand
GCGGAACATCCGGTGTAGGTCAGAAAACCGCGGCTGCCGTTCGGTGAGCCCAGCACGTCCGGGTATCTCACGTTGTAGGTCCCGTGGGTGCCGTTATCGAAATAGAAGGGCGGCAGGTCCGAAATAATTCCCTCTCCCGCGGTTTCCGCCCGGTAGTAGACGCCGCTTTGGTTATTGGGGGCGTCCTGGGCGTAGGACACATGAAGAAACTCGCGGCAGAAGGCTTTATCGGCGCTGCTTCCCTTGTAATCCAGGTCCCAGGCGATCTCCGCCCCGGAAACGAACAGTTTCCCGCCCTGCCGCAGGCAGTTTTTGACGACCGCCTGTTCTGCGTCACTGAAGGTCTCGTCCGCCGTGCTTTCCTCACCGAGGATCCAGATCACCGCGGCGGCATCCTGCAGGGAGACGGACCCGTCCGTTACGGCTTCATTGGAAGCCGAGGCCGGGACATAGGCATGCGCCCGGACCGCCGAAGCATGCTGAATGACAAAATTCCGGGTGTTACCGGCGGTGGCGCGGTCAAAACCGTTAACGATCAGCACAGGAGCCGTATCAAAAACCGGCTGAACGGCAAGGACCTCCGAAAACGGACCGGTCCCGGCGGCGTTCACCCCGGCGACTTTCATGAAGTAACAGCTGTCCGGATCCAGTCCGGTCAGAAGCCGGTCCAGCGTGTCGCAGTGCAGGGTGTCGGGAAAGCGTACCCCGTCAAAGCCGTAAATCACCCGGAAGGAATCCACGGCGGCGTCATCCCCGGTCCTGAGCTGAACGCTGCCGGACACTTCGCCCGGCACAAGCGCCAGGGAACGGAGTGCTGAGGGCAGAGCCGGCGCCCAGGTGGTGAAATAGAAGACCGCGGACCAGAGCGTTTCGCCCTGAATGCGGACTTTCCAGTAATACCGCGTCTTGATCTCCAGACTGAGAGAGGGCGTATGGGCGTTCGTGTCCAGATCGCGGACATGGAGCAGGGAATCGGCAAATCCCGGATCGTTTGAAACGAGCAATTCATAGCATTTATCCGGAACATGGCGCCAGGAAAAAACGGGGCGCAGACTGACGTTGGCCGCGGCATGGGCGGGCGTCTCCAGCCTGACAACGGCCGTGGTGCTGTCCGTAAAGTACATCTGCCGGATATCCGCCAGCGCCAGGGTGTCGATCTTTCCGTCCGTACCGTGAAAGGTCAGGACCTGAGAGAAGGCGGGGACGGCAAGAAGTGAAAATATGATCAAACGGATCGTGTTGGCTTTCATCGTCGCCTCTCAATACAGGTATCGCGGCTGGCTCATAACGCCGTCTTCATCGGAAAGCAGTTTATACAGAACGGGGTCTTTCAGGATGTCGGCCGCCTGCAGGGGAACGCCGTCGACGCGGATCGCGGCATTGACGAGCCGGATCCCGTGGCTGTAATCGACATACCAGTCAACATGCCCGGTATACAGCGGCTGAATGGACGAACCGCTGGTATAGTGCCATCCGTAGATCGCCACATAGCCGGGTTTTGTCCTGATCGCATTGCAGATGACCACATCTTTCTTAATTCCCGCGATCAGCTCATGGATCTGCCCGCCCTCAGCGTCCCGGGCGGCATTGATGTCGGTATTGTGTTCGACGAATTTATATACCTGCGAATTGTTATCCCCCACCGGAGCGTAGGGGATCGGCGAAAGGCGCACGACGGCGTGACGCCAGATGTCATCGCAGAGTTTTCGTGTGGTCAGAATGCATCCGTAGGCATCGGCGATCGCCTGGGCGGTTTTGGGCCCCATCGGGATGCGGCAG
>JAFGAX010000150.1 GCA_016933415.1 bacterium | reverse complement strand
GCGGATCCCGTAGTCCGAAAAAGCGCCCAGCGCTTCTTCAAGGAAGGCATCTCCTGCTACGGCGTGAAAACAGCGGCCGTTTACCGGATCGCGGGACTTCACTGGAAGCGGGTGAAGGACCTTCCCAAAAAGAGCATCTACGGTCTGTGCGGGGAGCTGTTCGCCTCCGGAATCCAGGAGGAGGCGGGCGTGGTCTGCGACTGGGTTCCCAGGCTCGCGGATTCGTTCGAGAGGGGCGACCTGCGCATTTTCAAAAAGTGGATCGGGAATCACGTCGACAACTGGGCCAAATGCGACATGTTCTGCAACCACACGCTGGGCGATTTCATCGACCGTTTTCCGGACAGCGCCTCTGAAATCCGGTCCTGGTCCGGGTCGAAAAACCGCTGGATGAAGCGTGCCGCTGCCGTGGCCTTCATCCTCCCCTGCAGGCGGGGAAATTATCTGAAGGAGGCGCTGGAGACCGCGGACGCGCTCCTGGAAGACCCGGACGACATGGTGCAGAAAGGGTACGGCTGGCTGCTCAAGGAGGCAAGCCGCCTCCACCGGTCCGAGGTGCTGGATTTCGTCATGAAGCGCAGGGACCGGATGCCCCGCACCGCACTGCGCTACGCGATCGAGCTCATGCCCCCGGGGATGAGAAAAAAGGCGATGCAGAAAGACGCTGCCCCTGCCCGGCCGAAACGAAGGGTTTAATAAACCCGGGAATCCGGACCGAAGCCGAAAGAAAAACCGTTTCCCTTTTCCCCCTTCCTTTGGTAAATTATCGTCGAATCGGACCGGCCCGCAGCCGGCCACACCACCCTCATGAGGAAACCGCCATGCCGCTCTCAATCAGACCCGCCTCCGAATGCCGCTGGGACATCCTGTCTCTCGGCGAAGTCATGCTCCGCCTGGACCCCGGGGAAGGCCGCATCCACACGGCGCGGTCGTTCCGCGTGTGGGAAGGGGGCGGTGAATACAATGTGGCCCGCGGGCTCCGGCGCTGTTTCGGCCTCCGGGCCGCAGTGGCCACCGCTTTCGCGGACAATCCCGTCGGCCGCCTGCTGGAGGATTTCATCCTGCAGGGCGGAGTGGACGCGTCCCTGATCCGCTGGATGCCCTTTGACGGCGTGGGACGCAAGAACCGAAACGGCCTGAATTTCACGGAAAAGGGTTTCGGGATCCGCGGCGCCCTGGGCTGTTCGGACCGCGGCCACACGGCCGCCTGCCAGCTGGAAAAAGGGGATTTCGACTGGGACCGGATTTTCGGGGAATGGGGCGTGCGCTGGCTTCACACAGGCGGCATATTCGCCGGGCTTTCGGAAACCACGGCCGGGCTGGTCGAGGAGGCCATGGAATCGGCACGCAGGCACGGCACGATCATCTCGTACGACCTGAACTATCGGGCGTCTCTCTGGAAGGACGTGGGAGGCCCGGACAAGGCGCAGGAAGTCAACAAGCGGCTGGCCGGTCTCGTGGACGTGATGATCGGGAACGAGGAGGATTTCACGGCCTGCCTGGGCCTGGCCGTGGAAGGCGTGGACGAAAACCTGACGGCCCTGGACCCGGCCAATTTCAAGAAAATGATCGGCAAGGCGCTGAAGGACTACCCGCATTTCAAGGCTGTGGCCACCACCCTGCGAGCGGTCAGGACCGCGACGGTCAATGACTGGGGCGCCGTGGCCTGGGTGGACGGCGCCTTTCACGAGTCCGTCCGGCGTCCCGGCCTGGAAATATACGACCGGGTCGGCGGCGGGGACAGCTTCGCGTCCGGATTCATTTACGGATTGATGGAACTGCGGGACGGGCAAAAGGCGGTGGAATACGGGGCCGCGCACGGCGCCCTGGCCATGACCACGCCGGGCGACACGTCCATGGCGACGCTGAAGGAAGTTGAAAAAGCCGCGGCCGGGGGGAGCGTGCGGGTGGTGAGGTGATCGCTCTCCACGGAGAGCCCCCCTTTAAATGATACCCAAAAGACTCTTCCTTATGTCATCCCCGCGGAAGCGGGGATCCATTTTACATTTAAATAAATATCCTTATTTACATCCTACTTAAATTTTTCCATCCCTAATCTCCATGGAGATATATCTGAGGTTTGCCATTAATGATCAAAAAATAATGGAATTTGTTACATTCTCTTGAAAATGTACAACAAAACTGGATCCCCGCTTCCGCGGGGATGACAAAACAGAAATAATCTTCTCCTGACAATCCCGATTCAATAAAAACTTTTCTCCCGTATCGCCTTCACAGCCCCCACCAGCCCCACCACCCACCCGGCCGGATACGGCAGAATCGTCAGCGCCCACCACATCGATCGGCCGGTGCTTCCCCCGATCCCGCCGATCGCGCTCATACCGAACAGAATCCCGACGCCCAGCGCGATCAGCCCGAACCCCCAGGCCGGCATTTTCCAGTGCCGGCTTTTCCCGAGCCGTGTGCCGAGCAGGGCCAGCCCTGCTCCGATCACGATGACCGCGGAACCCTCGAGCGGATCGATGGCGCCGATCAGCATGCAAATCAGGCCTGTCCATAGCAGGACACGGTTCATTCCCGGTCTGTTCTTCATGATCACTCCATTTGGTGTGCGGCGACAGGACGCCGCTCCTATTGGACCCCGGGATCGTTCGGATTCAAATCCGCCTTCCCGAAAACAAACCTGAGCGCGTCGCCAACATGGGCCCGCCACGAGCCCCACGAATGCCCTTCGTGAAATTCCGCGGTCCGGACCCTCGCCCCGCGTTCGGAGAGAAGGACTGCGACCGTCTTGTTGAGCTCCGGTATCTCTGGCTCGTATGTCCCCCAGTCCAGGGAAACCCGCCCCGAAACGGCTTCAACGTTACGGACTCTGTCCACCATCACCGCATGATCCACCCAGAAAGCGCCGGACTGGGAGACGCACAGACCGAACACATCCGGATGCGACAGGAACGTGTCCAGGGCGGTCAACCCTCCGAGAGAAGCCCCGAGAATGCCCCTATGGGAGGCCGTCCGGGCCGTCGGGTACCGGGTTTCTACCCAGGGGACCAGCTCGACCGCAAGCATCCGCTCGTAATCCGGATTCGCCCAATACTCACGGTTCCGATCCAGGGGATTCACGAATACGGCGATGATCCGGGGAATGGCGCCTGAATGGATCAGGTAGTCCAGAATGTTCCGCATCGAACCGAGCGTGATATACTCTCCGCCGTCGGTCACGAGAAGCAGGGGGAGCATGCCGCAGGCCTGATCCGAAAAACCCGGCGGCAGATAAACGGACACCGCTCTTTCGTTCCCGAGGGAGGGGCTCCTGAATACGAGTGAATCCAGAGATCCGTGTGGGATCGAAGGATCATATGCGGTCTCCGGCGGGGACAGATAGCCGGACATGGCGATCTCGGAATTCGGCCCGAATCCGCCGGTGCGTGTGTTCGGATTCAGAGGATCGAGAATCCAGTCCTTCCCATCCACGCAGAACTTGTAGTCGAGCCTCGCATCCGGCTCGAACCGCTCGGGCCGGACGAACAGACCGGACCCCGGGATGGGACGCAGGGTGTCCCGGGTGGGATGCCACCGGTTGAAGTCGCCGGACAGGACGACCTTTTTCGCGGAATCGCTCCTATAAACGAACCAGGCCGTGTCGCCCCGGACGATCGGAAAAGTGACGCCGGATCCCTCGCGGAACAGGCTGTCCGCCGCGGCGCGTCGATCCGTCTGCGGGAGCCGCTCCAGACGACGGACGGGATTTTCGGCGTATTTCCCCTGAAGCGGGGACGCCGTATGCAGAAAAACGGGCAGTGCGGCATGAGCCGCAATGCCCGCGAACGGTAACAAACGTTTTGCCCAACGGTTGGAACGGGACATATTATTCATAAACCCTCCTTCTCCGTCGGACCGATTTGAGCACGTGCGATACGAATCGTGATCAGTCGTTCAAGTAACCTGATGTCCTCTACGATGCCCCACTCCTGGATGCCCGACAGAAAAACTCGGGCATGACACCACCCCCATCATATCATGTTCTCCAGGATTTTCACGACATCCAGCACCACGGGTTCGCATTTCTCCTTGAACAGCATGCGTTCCCGCGCCGCCTTCAGCCCCGCCTCGTTCGTGATGTCCGCCCCGAGAAGACTGTCACATTCCACACTCCCGAACCGTTCCTCGATCCGGCCGACCAGCCGCCGGACCTTCGAATAGACGAGGATTTTGTCTTCCTGCGTGTTTTCCTGTCTGAAAAAACGCATACCCAGGACCAGGATGCCCCCGGTCACCGCGCCGCAGGTTTTCTGCAAAGCACCCATGCCGGACCCGAATCCCGAGGCCGCGGCCCATGCGGTTTTCTCTTCAAGGCCGAAATCGGGCGAGAACACCGAGAATACCGATTGACTGCAGTTGTAGCCGCTGCGGAAAAACCGCAGGGCTTTTTCTTGCCTGGTTTCGGACATGGATGAATTTCCTCCTGGACGGTTGCCTCAGTAACGAACTTCGACGGTCTTCATCTCGCCCGGCTGAAGCGCCAGTTTCCCCGTATAAGCCGGTTTCCCGGACGCGTCCGGCTGGTAACGGATCCCGGTTTCAGCCGCGGACAGCGACGGATTGAACACGAAAATCATGCCTCGTTTCCCGGAACGGAGCGCCGTTGCCCAGAGTCCGGAGCCGGACAGGTTCAGCACGCGCCTGCCGCCCAGGGACTCGAGCAATGATCCGGTCATGCGGATCCTGGCCTGTTCCGCGTCACCGTCCGAATCTTCCCATGAAACCCCGAGAAACACGGCTTCTCCGTTCCCCGTCGTTTTTTTCCGCCAGGCGACGGTTTTCCCGGACCCCTCCTCGGACGCAAGGGCTTCGGCTCCCCGGGGAGCGGTTCGGGTCCAGAACAGGCCGCCTGACGGGATGTTCGAATCCTTCCCGAACCGGAAAGCGACGCTCCCGTTTTTCAATACCTGAGCGGATTGCGCGCCAAGATAATCCGCCAGCTCCGCGCAGGGATTGAACCGCTCGTCCATGGACGGCAGAACCGGCGTGACGAGAATCCGCCCGCCTTTTTTCATGAAATCGACGAGCCGGAGCTGATTCGCGAGCGACATGCAGGACGAGGAGACGACAATGAGCGGCCTGGAGACATCCGCGATGAATGCGTCGTCATTCAGTTTCACGAAGGCCGGGGACCAGCCCGCCCGCCACAGGGAAGGAAGCAGTCCGTCCTTTAAAAACGCGCACGCCTCAGCTGCCGTGAAAACCGTCCTTCCTTTTGAGCCATAGGACAGGGCATTTACGGGCTCATTGAAATCGAATGCGATCAGACAGTCCGCGTCGCGCTCCGCCTCCGCGATCCAGGCGTTTTTACGCAGGACAGCGTGGACTTCCTTGAGCACCCGAACCGCCGGGCCGGATTTCCCCTGACGGTTCAGAATCGCCGGCCCTGAACCGGAGTCCGTCTCCGCAGGCGCCAATCCTTCGGGCGGGATTCCCTCCGCGAAACGGGTATAGGCCAGACCTTTCAGCCCCGCCGCCACGTGCATCAGGATATTCCCCCTCAGCCCGTCCGGGTCCGCGTAAAGGGCCGGCATCCCGAAAACAATCGCGGGCGATTCCATGAGCCGCAGGTTTTCCAGGGACAGGAAAGCTTCGGCAATGGACGTGAAACCGGACCCATCAGCGGGTTCCGCTTCCTTCCTGAACGCGGTGCCCAGGCTGGAATGATCCACTCCGGGAAGCAGGGACTTCAGCCCCATCCGGTCCGCGGCTATCGACATGAGGCCGCCCGATCCGGGTCCGCCCGCGATGCAGGTCAGGGGGACCTCCACGCCAGCCGCGCGAAGCGCCTTCGACAGGTTCTGCAGGTATTCCGTGCCGTTCTCGAGCGTGAACTGGATATAATCCCTGCGCATGCGCCGCTCGAACTCATTCGAGGCGCCATGCGGATCCGGCGGCCTTGCCTGCTGGAAGGACGTGTACTGGGTGCCGTACTCATAATTGACTTTCCCGATCGTCTGGTACCGGGACCATAGAAAATGAGCGTACCGGCCGTTCCTCTTCCCGAATCCGAAGCTGGCGGCATTGAAATCCGCGTTCTCGAACGCATCCGGAATTCCCGGCGCGGGCCCGTCGAGCTGTACGAAAGCGACCGGCCCGCCGCGGGCCAGCGTGTGCCTCGCGATCACTGCGCCGGCCTGTTCCATCCAGGACGCCGCGGCTTCGAGATAGGACGGATGGAGGAGCGACACGCTTCCGGGCCCGCGGTCCTCTCCGCCCCTGGTTCTGGACCGAAGCTCCGTATTCTTCTGCGCCACCCAGTCGGGCAAACCGTTGTATTTCAGTCCCGGACCCAGCATGGGTCCCGGCCGGATGATGACGTACAGATCCTTTTCCTTCGCCGCTTTCAGAAAACCCTCGATATCACGGACCTCGTCCTTTTTGGAGCCGAAATCGAACCGGCCGGGTTCCGGTTCGTGAAGTCGCCAGGGCATGCGAGACCAGAGGCAGTTGATGCCCGAGGATTTCATGGCGGACATGCGCGATTTCCACTGTTTTCGCGGGACCGCAAAATAATCCAGTTCTCCGGCAACCAGGAAAACGGGATCACCGCCGACCCGCAGGCAGGTCCCGTCGATCTGGATGGGATTCGGCGGGAGCGGTTCGGTCGCCGGCACGGGACGGGCCTGGGCCCGCATCTCTCCGTGGACCAGCAGCAGGAATCCGAAGGATGCAATCATGAAAGCGGATCGAAAACGCATACGGGAATTCTCCTGAGGAGGATGTTGTGGTTTTATGTAAAATACGGGATTTGCGTATCCGGATCAACTGAAAAAACCTCCCGGAGGCTCCAAGCCTCCGGGAGGTTTTCGGAAAAACAGCCCCCGCATTCCGGACCGCGAGTCCGGAACCGGTTTCCATCCGGGCTATTTCAGGTAAATCGCCAGCGTGAACAGACCCGAGGACCCGATGCCGATTTCCGTCTCGCTGGCGGACGACTTGTTCCAGTCGTCGGCGCCGCCGAATTTGGACTTGTTCTCCTGAGAGCCCTTGGTGAAGGCCAGGCGGTACTCGCCGGACAGGGAGATGTTCTTCTTGACGAACCATTCCACGCCGAGAATGCCCCGGAGCGTGAAACCGGAAGTGGAACGCTTGGTCTCGTCCGGATCGTCGTCCTCCATGTGGCCGGACTCGGTGCTCTGGCTCATTTTCATGAAACCCGCGCCGCCGCCGATGTAGGGCGTGATGGCGTTCTTGTTCAAGTGCTTGATCACGTCGAACATGACGCCGAAGGATGTGGCGCTTTCCTTCTCGCCGACGTAATCGTCGATATCCGGATCCTCTTCGGTGCTGGACATACCGAAGAGAATGCAGGGCCGGTAGGCCATGGTGCCTGCCGCGTTGAATATCTTGGCACCCACGCCGGTAGCGGGGCCCGCGTTGTAATTCGTCACACCGAGGTTGGAAAGGCCGCTGAACGTGAATAGGATGGCCTTGTCCATCGTACGCAGGTCCTGCGCGCCTACGGCCACGGCCAGAACCAGCATTGCAACCACCAGCACCTTTTTCATGCTTCCGCCTCCTCTGTTGGTCTCTTCCCGATTCGGGTTCCGGATCCGGAATCCCCTTTTTAATATATCCAATTTACGCGAACATGTCAACCCCGTTTCGCCGGTGATGCGGCCGCGTCACCCGTCATCCAGCGGACGTATTTCCGCCCGCCGACCGCACCGCGGCCTCCAGCTTTTTCTGGGCCTCCTCCCAGGCCGCGAACAGATCCTGCAATTCCCTTTCAACAACCGCATGGTCCACCTGGAGCTGTCCGATCAGCGTTTTCCCCGCATAGGTCTCAGGGTCCGCCATGCGGGCTTCGAGCGCGGCCTTGCGGTTCTCGGCATCCTCGATCTTTTCTTCCAGCCTGCGCACGGACGTTTCAAAGGGCTTTTTCAGACGGTTCAGCGCGTCCCGCGCCTCCGCCTCGGCTCGCCGCTGTTCCTTTGTCCGTTTTCCGCCGGTCAGGAAACCGGCTGACGCGGTTTCCCGCCGCTCAGGCGTTCCCTTCGTCGTGATTCGCGGCGCCGATTCCGCCTCGGTATGCCCGGCTGCCTCATCCTCCAGCCTCCG
>JAFGAX010000149.1 GCA_016933415.1 bacterium | reverse complement strand
GGAAGCAGTACATGCGCCGCCAGACCTCGGTGGTCAACTGGTCGAAGGACCTGCCGCTGGCGCAGGGGATCCGGTTCGGGGAGTGAATCCGGGTTCCGGTCGAAAAAGCCCGTTCCGGCGGTTGTTGTCATGGCATCCACGCCGAGGCCTTCAATATCACCATAATATGACTGCTAGGTCCCGTTGCGCGGGACTCCCGCCTCCCGCGCATGCGCCGCAGGGGCGGGAGCCCCTGCGGGACGGTGGACACGGCATTGACGATTGAAGAGTGACGATTCGCGAATGACCATCGGGAAAAAAGCCGACGACCGACCGTACGACATGGATATTCCATTGAGCATTCGACTCCTGCGCTCCGGATGCCACCTCATCCGGTTCAACCGCCGCCTCCTGTTCACGCGCTGGGTCCGCGGGTTCAAGTGAGACAAGTCCTCCGTTCCGCCCGCCGGACCCGAAGCGTCCGGGCCGGCTTCCGCCGCCGCACCTGAAACAGGAGGACGTCATGGCCAAGAAACGCATCATCATCATGGGCGCCGCAGGGAGGGATTTCCACAATTTCAACGTCGTTTTTCGCGACGACGCGTCCGTCGAAATCGTCGCCTTCACGGCGACCCAGATTCCCCGCATCGACGGCCGGGTGTACCCGCCCGAACTCGCGGGTCCGCGGTATCCGAAGGGCATTCCCATCCGGCCGGAAAACGACCTGGTGCCGCTGATCCGCGAGCTTGCGGTGGACGAGGCGGTTTTCGCGTACAGTGACGTTTCGCATGAAACCGTCATGCACAAGGCGAGCGCCGTCGTGGGAGCGGGAGCGTCCTTCACCCTGCTCGGCGGCAACCGCACCATGCTCCGCTCGAAAAAACCGGTGGTCGCGGTGTGCGCGGTGCGCACGGGCTCCGGCAAGAGCCAGACCACGCGCCGGGTGAGCGAAATCCTCAAGGCCAGGGGCCGGCGCATCGTGGTTATCCGGCACCCCATGCCGTACGGCGATCTGGTGAAACAGCGCGTCCAGCGCTTCGCCGCCTACGCCGATCTGGACCGGCACGACTGCACCATCGAGGAGCGTGAGGAGTACGAGCCGCACATCGACATGGGCAACGTGGTGTACGCGGGCGTCGATTACGGGGACATCCTGCGCGAAGCCGAGAAGGAGGCCGACGTCATTCTCTGGGACGGCGGCAACAACGACACGTCGTTCTACAAGCCCGATCTGCTCATCACGGTCGTCGATCCGCACCGGGCCGGACATGAAGTATCCTACCATCCCGGCGAGATCAACCTGCGCACCGCGGACGTGATCGTCATCAACAAGATGGACACGGCTCCGGCCGAGGGGATCGAGACGGTGCGGCGGAACATCCGGTCCGCCAATCCGGAAGCGGCGGTCATTGAAGCCGCCTCGCCGCTCACCGTGGAGCGGCCCGAGGCGATCAAGGGCAAACGGGTGCTGGTGATCGAGGACGGTCCCACGCTGACCCACGGCGAGATGCCGTACGGCGCGGGCGTGATCGCGGCGAAGCAGTTCGGAGCGGCCGAAATCGTTGATCCCCGGCCCTGGGCCGCGGGCCTCATCCGCGAGGTATACGAGAAGTACCCGAAGATCGGAATCCTGCTCCCGGCCATGGGTTACGGAGAGGAGCAGATCCGTGACCTGGAGGCCACGGTGGCCGCCGCTCAGTGCGACTCGGTCGTGATCGGCACGCCGATCGACCTGACGCGTGTCATGCGTATCGACAAGCCGTCGGCCCGGGTGCGCTACCGGCTTCAGGAAATCGGAACGCCGACGCTTGAGCAGGTGCTGGGGAAATTCTGACCCGGACGGCCGGGCGGGACGGAGGACGGCCGTTCCGGGGGGTGGTGTCACCTTCGGGTTCCGTTGTCGGGGATCCGGGGGTGGGATGAAGACTTTCGCCGCCGCGATGAGGCGGAGGTGATGGGCCGGATTCCCGTCCGCTGACGCGGATGAAAAAGACACCGGAAGAACGCGGGCCTTCAATAAACAAATATAATTGCCTGGTCCAGCGCAGCTGGAATGACATTGGTTTAACTTCGAGGTTCATCCAGGGCTCATGATCGAACGGACCCTCGTGAACATCAAACCGGACGCGGTCGGCAGAAGGCTGACGGGCGAGATCATCCGCCGCATCGAGGCCGCCGGATACCGGATCACGGCCATGCGCATGCTCCGCCTCTCGCCGGAGCGTGCGGCCGCATTCTACGCGGAACACCGCGGCCGGCCGTATTTCGAGCGCCTGATCGCGCTCATGACGTCCGGCGACTGCGTCCCGATGGTCGTGGAGGGCGAGGGCGTCGTCCGCGGCATTCGGGCGCTCATCGGCGACACGGATCCCGCGAAAGCCGGGGAAGGAACCATACGCCGGGACTTCGGGACCACGGTGACCGTGAACTGCGTGCACGCCTCGGACGGACCCGATTCCGCCTTGCGGGAAATCGCGTTTTTTTTCGATCATGAGATTGACGGAGCCGGCTCGGAGTGACCGGCCGCCGGGGGACGAAGCGGGCCGCGTCCGCATCCATTTGAACGAAGCACAGGAGATCGCCATCCATGTCCCTTGAAGCGGACGCACTGAAGTACCACGCCGAGCCGAAGCCCGGCAAACTCGAAGTTGTGTCCACCAAACCCTGCGAGACCCAGGCCGACCTGTCCCTCGCGTACACGCCCGGCGTCGCCGTTCCCTGCCTTGAAATCGAGAAGAACCCGGCCGACGCGTTCCGGTATACCAACCGGGGAAATCTCGTGGCCGTGATCTCCAACGGCACGGCCGTGCTCGGACTCGGCGCCATCGGCGCGCTCGCGGGCAAACCGGTCATGGAAGGCAAGGCCGTCCTGTTCAAGCGTTTCGCGGGCATTGACGTTTTCGACCTGGAGATAGACACGCGCGATCCGGAACTGGTCATTCAGACCGTGAAACTGCTCGAGCCGACTTTCGGCGGCATCAATCTCGAGGACATCAAGGCGCCGGAATGCTTCGTCATCGAGGAGCGGCTCAAGGCGGAGATGAAGATTCCGGTTTTCCACGACGACCAGCACGGCACCGCGATCATCGCGGGCGCGGCGCTCCTGAATGCGCTGGAAATCGCGGGAAAGTCGCCTGCGGAAGCGGCCGTGACGTTCAGCGGCTCGGGCGCGTCGGGCATCGCGGTGGCCAACATGTTCATCCGGCTGGGCGTGAAGCGCGAGCGCATCCTGTTCACGGACAGCAAGGGTGTGGTGTACAAGGGCCGGACCGAGGGCATGAACCAATACAAGGCCGCGTTCAGCCGGGACACGAAGAAGCGCGCGCTCGCGGAGGCCATGGAGGGCGCGGACGTGTTCGTGGGCGTGTCCGCGGCCGGGCTGGTGACGCCGGACATGGTCCGCTCCATGAACCGCAATCCCGTGGTCTTCGCCCTGGCCAACCCGGATCCGGAAATCCGGTATGCGGACGCCAGGGCGGCCAGGCCGGACGTGATCGTGGCCACGGGCCGGTCCGACACGCCCAACCAGGTGAACAACGTGCTCGGATTCCCGTTCATCTTCAGGGGCGCGCTGGACGTGAGGGCCACGGCCATCAACGAGGAAATGAAGGTCGCGGCGGTGCGGGCGCTCGCGGCTTTGGCGCGGGAACCCGTCCCGGAAAAGGTCTCGAAAGCCTACGGGGGAGCCCGGTTCTCCTTCGGTCCGGATTATCTTATTCCGAAACCTTTCGATCCGCGCGTGCTGGTATGGGAGGCGTCCGCGGTCGCAGCAGCGGCCATGCAATCCGGCGTGGCGCAGGCGCCGGTGGACATGGACGAGTACCGGAAACGGCTGGGGAAGATGATCGGGGAGTAAGGGCAGAGCGCTTGGCGCAAAGCGCAAAGCGCAAAGCGGATGTCGCCCTGAGTGAGCTTTGCTGCGGGGCAGGGAGTGCCGGGTGAGGGGCTTGTCGCCCGAAGGGCGATTGGCCCCTGAAGGGCTTTCGTGCGGTCATTCTGTGAACCCGAAACCCGGAACCCGGGACTCTGAAATCGGGACGAAGGCCCCGAAACCCGGAACCCGGAACAGAAACGCGGCTTTCAGTACGCCGGGATGTCGGGGTATTCCCATTCGCGAACCCATGATACGATTGAAAATGTCCGAAAGGCTCGCTGAGAATCGCGAGCCATTTCGGACCTACCACTGTAAATCCGAAACCCGGAACTCGGAACAGAAACGCGGCTTTCAGTACGCCGAGATGTCGGCGTATTCCCATTCGCGAGACCTTGACACGATTGAAAATGTCCGAAAGGCTCGCTGAGAATCGCGAGCCATTTCGGACCTACAACTATGAACCATGAACGATGAACTTTAAATATTTATACGACAATCGAACCCTCTCGGTGGAAGTCGACGACCGCAACGTGGCCGGCGTGCTGTCGCCGGTCTCCATGCCAGCGGCGGACCCGTGCCGCCTGATCGCGGAGGCCTTGGCGCGTCCCGCCGGATCGCCGCGCCTGGGCGATTTCCTTTCCGGCGCGAAGACGCCGCTGTGCATCGTGAATGACGCGTCCAGGCCGTCACCGGTGCCGGCCGTGCTGGAGGCCGCGCCTGAGATCGCCGGGCATCCGGCGATGCGTTTTCTGGTCGCGACGGGCACGCATCCGGCGCCGGACGAAGCCGGACTGGCCGCGATTTTCGGCCCCCGCATGAACGAGGTCCGCGGCCGCATCCTCATTCACGACTGCCGGAAGGACGATGAACTGGCGGCCGTCGGCCGTACGCCGGCCGGCACGGAGGTCCGGATCAACCGCGCAGTCGCGGAATCGGACCGTCTGGTCGTGATCGGCGCAGTGGAGCCGCATTATTTCGCGGGTTTCACGGGCGGCCGCAAATCCTTTCTCCCGGGATGCGCGGCCTTTTCCACGGTCGAACAGAACCACAGACTCGCCCTGAATCCGGGATCGGCCGTTCTGGCGCTGGAGGGGAATCCGGTGCACGAGGATATGGAAGCCGCGGCCGCGCTGATTCCCGCGGATCGCGTTTTTTCCATCCAGGCCGTTTTCGACGGGGAGGACCGAATCTGCGCGGCCGAGGCCGGCGGCCTTGGCGAGTCCTTTCGACGCGCCGTCCGAACCGCCGAAGCCGTGTACGGTGTGCCGACCGCGGGCCTTGCGCCCGCGGGCATCGTGGTCGCCGTGGTTTCTCCGCCCCTGGACGCGGATCTCTACCAGGCGCACAAGGCGCTCGAAAACGCGAAAGCCGCGCTCCGGCCGGGCGGCGTCTTCATCCTGGTCGCTTCCTGCAGGAACGGGCTCGGGAACGACGCATTTGTCCGGCTGCTCGCGTCCGAAACCGAGCCCGGTGCCGTGGTCGAAAAGGTCAGGAGCGAATACAGGCTCGGGCATCACAAGTCCGTCAAAATCGCCGAATTCGCGGGCCATTCGCGGCTATGGGCCGTAACCCGACTCGATCCCGGCGTTCTCGAATCGATTTTCATCCGCCCCTTCGGTGATCTGCAGGCCGCGCTCGACGCGGCGTTCCGCGGAGAACCCGAGGCTCGGGCGCTGTTCGTCCGGTCGGCGGGGACGGTGGTTCCGGTCTTACGGAACGCCGATCCCGGCGGCCGCCGGGCCTACAACTAATCCGGGGAAGTCCATGAAAATTCTCATTGTCAACTGCGGCAGCTCGTCCGTGAAATTTCAGCTTCTGGACATGTCGAACGAGACGCTGCTCGCCAAGGGGCTGATCGAGCGCATCGGATCGAGCGACGCCATCATCAATTACCAGGGCGGAGACGCCCCGAAGCTCCGCGAAGTCCGCGAGGTGCTCAACCACGAGGACGCCATGGAAATCGTGCTCCACCTGCTGATGCATCCCCAGAACGGCGTGATGAAGCGCCGGGAGGAGATCGTCGGCATCGGGCACCGGGTGGTGCACGGCGGAGAGGCCTTCGTCGATTCCGTGCGCATCGACGAACCCGTCAAGGCCGCCATCGAGAAGTGCATCCAGTTCGCCCCCCTGCACAATCCCGCCAATCTCAAGGGCATCGAGGCGTGCGAACGCCTGCTTGCGGGCGTGCCCCAGGTCGCGGTGTTCGACACGGCCTTCCATCACAGCATTCCGCCGCAGGCCTACATCTACGGGCTTCCCTACGCCCTCTACAGGAAGCACGGCATCCGGCGATACGGCTTTCACGGCACGTCGCACCGTTACGTGGCGGCCCAGGCCGCGGAGATTCTGGGGAAACCCTCGGAGGCCGTGAACGTGATCACCTGCCACCTCGGCAACGGGGCCAGCATCACCGCGGTCCAGGGCGGAAAATCCGTGGATACGTCCATGGGCTTCACGCCCCTGGAGGGCCTGATCATGGGCACCCGGTGCGGGGACATCGATCCCGCGATCATCCCCTACCTGATGGAGCGGGAGAACCTCACGCCCAAACAGATCGATACCCTGCTCAACAAGAATTCGGGCATGCTCGGCCTGACGGGGACGTCGAACGACATGCGGGAAATCCTCGCGGAGGCGGATGCCGGCAGTGAACAGCACCGGCTCGCCATCGACGTGTACTGCTACCGGGTCCGCAAATACGTGGGCGCCTATCTGGCCGTTCTGGGCCGCGTCGACGCGGTCGTGTTCACCGGCGGCATCGGCGAGAACGCGGCGCCGATACGCGAGCGCTCGCTCCGGGGCATGGAGCACCTGGGCATCGGCGTGAACGCCGAGAAGAACCGGTCGCATCAGACCCGCGTCGAATCCGGCCGCATCGCCGTGCTGGTCATTCCCACGAACGAGGAACTCGCCATCGGCCGGGACACGGCCCGCCTGCTTTCCGGCGGGTCCAGGCCGGCCGGAGCGGCGGCCGCGGCCCGGAAGCCGGCGGCGAAGGCGAAAAAGCTTCCGAAAACCGGGAAGGGCTGACGCCTCCCCGGCACCCAACGAAAAGGATCGACCATGATCAGAATCAACCGGGAAGAAGGGGGCTGGCTCATCGCCGTAAGCTGGCTTTCGGCCATCGAGGAAACGGCGCGCGACTTTCACGGCACCCGGCCCAAGGATTTCTGCGAACGGGTGTACGAGCATTCCGTCGCGCATTACCTGGGCCGGCTTGGGGACGAATACGGCCTGCCGATCCCGCGGACGCATTCCATACGGGAAACCGTGGAGCAGTACATCCGCATCGGCATCGCGGGAGGCCTGTTCCGGTCCGAAAGCGAATTCGAGCTCTCGGACACGCATCCGAACCGGCTGGACATCACCGTCCACAACTGCGAGTATCTGAAGAGCTGCCAGACCCTGATCGACGAGGGATTTACGATCAAGGATCTCACCTGCGCGCGCATCGGCTGTTTCCGGGCCGCGGTGAAGGCGCTGGCCCACATCGACTGCGACTATCAGGTCCGGTCATTCAACCTGGACGGCGACTGCCAGGGTACGATTGAACGCGTTTAATCGGGCGGCCTATAGCCCAAGCTTCCTGGTGTTGTTTTTTAGAATGATCGGAGTGCGGGCTTCTGGCCGCTCCGACGAGTCGAATCTGACCGCTCGCGCATTCCCCGGCTTCGCCGGACCAAGCAATTAGATTTTTCCTTGTTGAAGGCCCGCCGCTTGTCTTCAACAAGCAGGCATATAATAGCTTGATCCCGCGTAGCGGGGTGGCGGCGATAATCCAAATTTCTTGTGATACCCAACCGCTTGTGTTGGGGTCATCTAACCCCGGAGAACGGCCGTGAACACCCACCTCAAGAGACTGCTCCGTCAGGCCCAAGAGGACGCGGAGCCCACGGCCCGGCGCGAGGCCATTCTCGCGATCGGGCGCGAACGGGATCCCGCGGCCTTCCGGCTGCTGTCGGAATTTCTGAAGGATCCCTCTCCGGACATCCAGCGGGCGGCCGTGGCCGGCCTCGGCCGGCTGGGGGATTCCGCAGCCGTCCCGCTGCTGGCCGGGCCGCGCATCATGCGTTCGTCCTCCACGGACGTGCGCTGGGCGGCCGTGTCCGCCCTGGGCCGCATCGGCGGGCTGGACGCCTTGGAGCCGCTGGTTCGGGCCGGCCGTGACGAGGAGTGGGTCGTCCGGAACCAGGCGGTCAATGACCTTCGCCGCATTCTGACGGAGGCGGCGAAGGCTCCGGCCTCCCGCACGCTGAGCATGCTCACCGCCCTGCTCGACGCAGAACAGCCGGAAATCGCGGAAATTGTTCTGGACGCGGTCGAGGCCGCGGGCGGACGGATGCTGGAACCCGTTCTCCGCGGGCTTCCGCATCACCGGTCCTCGCCGGTCTGGCGCGCCAACGCGGCGGCCGCGCTCGGCCGGATCGGAGATCCGGCCGCGGTGCCGTTTCTCGTCCGCCTGCTCGGGGATAAGGACGGCCGCGTGCGGCGCAGCGCGGTCGAGGCGCTCGGGCGGACCGGGGACGGCCGGGCCGCGGGCGCCGTGCTGGCGGCCCTGGAGGACATTCAGAGCGAGGTGCAGCGCGAAGCCGTCTGGGCCCTGACCCGTTTCGGGAGCCGCGGCACCGATCCCATTCATCACGCGCTCCGGCACAGCCGGAACAAGTACGTCCTGCGCGCCATGATCGCAACGCTTGGAGAGATCGGGGACGTCCGGTCCATTCCGGAAATCGTGCCCTGCCTCGGCAGCACGTATTTTGTCGTACGCGCCGCGGCCGTCAAGGCGCTTGTGAAATTCGGGGAGAAGGCCATACCGGACCTCGCGTCCGTTCTCTCGTTCAACGGTTCGGACATCCGGCCGCTGATGGCCGACGCCGCGAAGGCGCTGAACAAAAAATCCGGACGGTGCCTTCCTCCGGAGTGCCGCAGGGCCGTACGCGCCCTGGCTGCGCTCGAGGACCATCGGGCGGTCGGCCTGATGAAGCGGATCGCGGCGGAGTGCGGCCCGGAGATCTCGGAAGAGGCTGAACAGGCCCTGTTCCGGATCGGCACGGCCGCCTGGCAGAGGTGCTCGGCGCTCGTCTGCCTGAGGGAAATCGGTCCCCCGGCGGCGCTGAAGCACGTCATCCGTTCGCTCGAAGACCCCTCCGCCAACGTCCGTCTCGAGGCGGTTCGCGCGCTGGGCCGCCTGCCGGGCGCCGGACGGCCGGCCCGGCTTCTGGCCGTTGCCGCGGCGGATCCGGACCCCTATCTCCGCGCCGAGGCGCTCGAGGTGCTGCGGCAGACCGGAGAAACCGGGCCGGGCATGGCCGTGTCCGCCATTCGCTGTCTCGGAGACACGGATCCGGATGTGCGCGCCGAAGCCGCGGGGCTCCTGGGGAATCTCCGCGACCGGCGGGCCGTTTTCCCCCTGCTCCGGCTGACCGGAGACCGGCATTGGAACGTTCAGGAGAGCGCCGAGAACGCGCTCCATAATTTCGGCAGGGAAGCGCTTCCGGCGCTTCGCCGGGGGCTGAACGACCGTTCGGCCCGGGTCCGTTTCCGCTCCTGCCGGCTGGCGGGAGAAGTCGCGGACAGGCGGTTTCTGCCCGTTCTCGACCGCCTGGCGAAGCGGAAGGACGCGGATGCGGGGACCGCGAAAGCGGCCGCCGAGGCGGCCGCCCGTATACGCGAACGCGCGGGATCCGCGAAATGAGGTCCTTCGATCCGAATGCACGCGTTTATTATTGTCATTTAACGTGAAGGAGGAGAAGATGAAACGAACGATGAGAACCCTGCTGTTTTGCGGCCTGGTTGCGGCGGTGTCCATGACCCAGGGCTGCGGACAGAAGGCGAAACCGGGCGTGGTGAAGGCGGCCTTCGGCGTCATGCCCGACGGCCGTGCCGTGGACCTGTTCACGCTGACGAACCGGAGCGGCATGGAGGCCAGGATCACGAATTACGGATGCATCGTCACGCATCTGACCGTACCCGACCGGAACGGAAAACCCGGGGACGTGGTGCTGGGATACGACAGCCTGTCCTCCTACCTGGCGGTGAATCCGTATTTCGGATGCGTCGCCGGGCGCTACGCCAACCGTATCGCGAAGGCGCAGTTCAGACTCGACGGCAGGACGGTCCGGGTCACGCGCAACGACGGGCCCAATCACCTGCACGGCGGCAGGGCCGGGTTCGACAAGAAGCTCTGGACCGCGGAGCCCTCCGATTCATCCGCGGCGCTGAAGCTGGTCTACACAGCCTCCGATGGAGAGGAAGGGTATCCCGGGAGCCTGACCGCGACCGTGATTTACACCCTGACCGACGACAACGAATTCAGGATCG
Organism: bacterium; assembly: GCA_016933415.1. Lineage (GTDB taxonomy): Bacteria > Zhuqueibacterota > QNDG01 > QNDG01 > DTFT01 > JAFGAX01. The sequence continues at coordinate 10,705 of JAFGAX010000149.1, read as the reverse complement.
AATACGAGGCCGTGACGGACAAGCCGACCGTGGTCAACCTGACCCAGCATTCCTATTTCAATCTGTCCGCCGATCCTTCGACGGACGCGCTGGATCACACGCTTCTCATTCTCGCGGACAAGTTCACGCCCGTGGACCGGACCCTCATTCCGACCGGCGAACTCAAGTCCGTGGAGGGCACGCCCTTTGATTTCCGCACGCCGACCGCGGTCGGCGCGCGCATCGGCGCGGAAGACGAACAGCTCAGGCGGGGCCTGGGATATGACCACAACTGGGTGCTGAACGGCTGGGACGGTTCGCTTCAGACCGTCGCAGAACTCGCGGATCCGGTTTCCGGACGGACCATGGAAGTGCTGACCACCGAGCCCGGACTTCAGTTCTATTCCGGCAATTTTCTGGACGGGACGATCACGGGCAAGGGCGGCATCGTGTACGGCCGCAGGTCCGGGCTCTGCCTGGAAACCCAGCATTATCCCGATTCGCCGAACAAGCCGAAATTCCCCTCCACGACGCTCCGGCCCGGGGAAACCTACAAGACGACCACGGTGTACCGGTTTTCGGCGGAATAGGATGAGAGGCTGAGACGGGAAATAACCCTTCAGACCTTATGTTTCATTCAGGATTACCTCCCGCGGGTTGTTCAAACCCGCGGGAGGTTCCATTCATAAGCCGGGAGGAACGGACGGCATGCCCGTCGGTCCGATGGCAAGGGGATGGGCTACAGGAACGAGTGTGTGTCTGCTCCATGCAACCGTCGTTCGCCGGTTCCGCCAAAAGCGTCATCTCCTATACGAAGGGAGTCCGTCATGAACCGTGACCCGAAAGGGAGAACGGTTTCATGCCGCCTCAGGAGGACCTCATGAAAAAAATCACGCTCATGATCGCGGCGGCCGTACTCGCCGCATTCGCATGCGGATGCGGCCGGAAGGCCCCTGTCCGGATCGATCTCGCGGACGGGTGGAAATTCAGCGCCGGCGACAGCCTGGCCTGGGCCTCGCCCGGATTCGACGATTCCGGATGGAAACCGATCCGGCCGGACATGCTCTGGGAGGAACAGGGCTGGACCGGTTATGACGGATTCGGCTGGTACCGCGTGCGGTTTGACCTGCCCGGTTCGCTGCGCGCATCGGCGTTTTTCCGGGACAGCGTGGAGATTGTCCTGGGCCGCATCGACGACACGGACCAGGCTTTTCTGAACGGCAGGCTCATCGGGCAGAACGCGGCGCCGATGCCGGACGGGCCGCCCGGTCCGTTCACCGGCAACCGAGGATCCTATGCCTGGGTCCGCAGGTACGCCCTGGCCGCGGACGATCCGCGCCTTTTATGGGACAAAATCAACACGCTGGCCGTCCGCGTCCACGACCACGGCGGGGGCGGGGGAATGTATTCCGGGATTCCCGCGGTCCGGGTGCGGGCGCTCACCGATTTTGTCCGGATCGACGACCGGCAATCGCCTTTTGAACCGGCGGCCAAGGGCGGCCTGCGAAAGACGGTTTTCCTCAGCAATCTCTCCCCGGACCGGCGGTTCGCCGGAACGATCGATATCCGGGTCGAGCAGTCGGAGCCTCGTAAGGTCCTGTTCCACGGCACGAAGCAGGCGGTGCTCGATCCCCTGGCCGGTTTTTCGCAGAGTTTCACTTTCGAAGCGCCATCGGGCACGCCCGCGACCGTAACCGTGGCGTTCCGCGACGACGCATCCGGCCAGTCCGTGATCGGCCGGTCCGAGGTGCCGTACATTCTGACGCCGCCGCCGCCGGACGAACCCCGCATCAACGGCGCCCGGATTTACGGCCAGCGGCCGGGAAAACCGTTCCTCTACCGCATTCCCGCGACGGGCCTCAGGCCCATGACTTTCAACGCGGACGGGCTCCCGGAAGGATTGACATTGGACCGGGACACCGGAATCATCCGCGGCCGGGTTTCGGCTGAAGGCACGCATGTCGTCCTGTTGCGCGCGAGGAATGCCCTGGGCGAGGCCTCCCGGCCTTTCAAAATCGTCATCGGGGACCGTATTCAGCTGACGCCGCCCATGGGTTGGAATTCCTGGAACTGCTGGGGCCTGGCCGTGGATGATGCAAAGGTCCGAGCCGCCGCGGACCGGTTCATCGAAACCGGACTGGCGGACCATGGATGGACGTACGTGAATATCGACGACGGATGGGAACGGGAAGCGCGCCTGCCGGACGGCGGTATCGCGGCCAACCGGAAATTTCCGGACATGAAGAAGACGGCGGATTACGTCCATGACCTGGGACTGAAAATCGGCATTTATTCATCTCCCGGACCATTGACCTGCGGCGGCTATCTCGGCACCTGGGGGCACGAGGAACAGGACGCCCGCACCTGGGCCGGCTGGGGGATCGATTACCTGAAATACGACTGGTGCTCCTACGGCACGCTGGCGAAGGACGACAGCCGGGAGGAACTCATGAAGCCGTACCGGGTGATGCGCCGCGCCCTGGACCGCCTCGACCGGGACATTGTGTACAGCCTGTGCCAGTACGGCATGGGAAACGTCTGGGAGTGGGGAGACAAGGTCGGCGGGAATCTCTGGCGCACGACAGGAGACATCACGGACACCTGGAGAAGCATGTCTGGGATCGGTTTCAGTCAGACCGTTCAGGGGCCGTATGCCGGGGCCGGACGATGGAACGATCCGGACATGCTGGTGGTCGGCTGGGTGGGCTGGGGACCGTCCCTCCGGCCGACGAACCTGACCGCCAGCGAGCAGTACACGCATATCAGTCTGTGGAGCCTGCTGTCCGCTCCCCTGCTGCTGGGATGCGACCTGACCCGGCTCGACGCCTTCACACTGAACCTGCTCACCAACGACGAAGTGCTGGGTGTGAATCAGGATCCACTGGGCCGCCAGGCCGGCCGCATCTCGGATTCCGATTCCATCCAGGTCTGGGCCAAGCCGCTGGAGGACGGATCCATTGCAGTCGGCCTGTTCAACCTCGGCCTTCGGGACCGGAAGGGTTCGGTTTCGTGGGAACAGCTGTCGGTTCAGGGAACCCGCCGGGTCCGGGATCTCTGGAGACAGAAGGACCTCGGGTTGTATCAGAAGGGATTCAAGACAGGAATACCCGGACACGGCGTGGCCTTGATCCGGATCACAGGGGCGTGAAAATTCTTTACATTTTATAAGAACACGTATTTTTCAGAGCGGCAGGCATGTACAGTTATTTCAAGGCTTTACGTATGGGGATGCGTGTATTGCTATTGGCTGAGGCATGCCTTTTGCACGGATTAGTATTCAATAAAATTCGGTCATGGCGGGAAGGATGCATTTGAACAAGGACATAACAAAAACTCCCTTTAAAACATGCCCTGTCTGCAAGGCCGCATGGGATACCCGGCATGATTTCATTTCCGACCCCGACATTCAGCTCGGCGGGTATCAGGTGAATTTCGACAATTTCCGCCTCGGCTTTTTCCTCTTCAATCACATGACATGCAGAAATACGCTGGGCGTGAAAGCCGCCGATTTTCTGGACCTGCACGACGGTCCTGTCTATGAGAAGCGGCTTGTCGGCACCGGGGACTGCCCGGGCTACTGCCTGCATCAGAGCGAACTCAGGCCCTGCCCGGCCAAGTGCGAATGCGCTTTCGTGCGCGACGTGCTTGACCGGCTGAAACGCTGGCCGAAATCGGTACGTTCATCTCCGTCGTCCGAATGAAAAAGGCCCGCTGATGCGGGCCTTTTTCATTCGAATTCCACGCAGGGACTCCCGTTCCTGACTGTCGACCCCGGGGTCCTGAAAACGGACGGAAAGGGCTTTCGAATAATCCTTTCAGGACCCCGGGGTTTTGATCGCCACTCAGGGGCTCACGCCCCTGCGTCACCACCAACCCCTGCTTGCACCGCTTCCCGACCCGAGTGCTTTCTATTTAATCCCGATACGCCGCATGTCCGAATCGATTTTCTCGCGGACCGTGTTCCTGCCGTCCGTCGCTCCTGTTTTGGCCGTTGATCCGAAGTTGAACTCCGAGACATCCCACCATTCGCCCGTCGCTTCGAATCGATGCGGTCCGAAAAACGCAGGCGGCCGCCCCTTGATCTGCAACTGAATCGTTGCGTCCGATGCGCCGTCCCTGTCCAGGCTGTAGCATTTGACCTTGACCGTGTAATGTCCGGACGAGGCGGTCGTGGACGTGAAGGTTTCCGGTCCGAAACCTTCGGTGTCGTCGATATCCAGATATCCGTCGGAAATCGATTTATGGCCGTAGTAAGATTCCTCGCCCGCCGGATTCCAGACGTGCAGGTCCAGGTCCGCGGTCGGCGTGTTCCAGGTCAGGGTGATCTCGATGTCGGGCGCCTCGAAATCGCCGAACACGACGATTTCCGCGCTCTCGCCCGTATTGCCGGCCGCGCTGTTGGCGCGCACGCGGATCCGGTTCAGCCCGGACGTGATCGACAGCGTTTCGCTGAAGGACCCGGACGACACCGTGACTTCCCGTTCGATCCCGTTGAGCGTCAGCACGGCCTTGTCGCCCGTGAAAGGCGACCGGCCGCCGGCGGCTTCCGCAAGTTCAATCATGCCCGCCAGCTGACTCACGTTGTCAGTGAAACGCGCGCTGTCCGCGGGTTGGGAGAAGGTGAATACCGGCAGGGGCCAGGAGGGACTGCCCAGTTCAGCGTCGACCGTGTCCGACTCTCCCGAAGCCAGATCGAACGCTACGGAGAATTCATTATATCCGGGCAGGTACAGCCTCACCGTATGGTGTCCGGAGGGGACGGGACTCAGCACGGCCGGCGTGACCGCGTTCATGTTCGTTCCGTCCAGGTAGATCGAGGCGCCCGCGGGAACCGATCGGACCGTCACGGATCCCGGGGACATCCCGGCTTCCCAGCGGTCGATCGGCACGGTCACCTCGTGGACATGGTCCTCGCCGCCCATGGCCCCGGTTTCACCCGCGTATCGGATCGTGTCGCGGCGGATGAACGCCAGAACGATCAGGTTCAGGCCGACCACACCCGTCACGGTTCCTTCCGCCCGGTCGCCGCGTATCTCCAGACTCCGATCCGTCACCAGGGGCAGGATGGACGAATAGAAGCGTTTCCACCCGGCCCAGGAGACGGTTTTCCCGAAATCGTTCCCCTGGCGGAGTTCGGTGTACCGCTGACCCTTGGGAGAGCCGATAAATTCGTTCCACGACCGGTAATTCGAGATGTCAAGAACCATGACACGCACCTGTTCGATTGCGGACGCGCTGGCGTGTTTCGCCGCGGATCCGTCCTGTCCGAGCCAGACGAAAACCGGCCGGATCCGGAAAGCGGCGGCGCCGTCCGGCGCGGTCGGAGCCCGGCGTCCACAGGCGAGGCAGGCCATGGCCGCAACCGCGGCCGCTGTAATCCGGAAATGTCTCCATTTCTTCATCGTGACGACTCCTCCGGCCTTCGCCCCGGGCCGGTCAGCGTGATTTCCACGGTTCCGCCGATCGACAGGCCGGTCGCGCCGACGTTTCCGTCTCCGGCGTGAAGGGAGCCCTTTTCCCAGCGGGCCTCGAGGTCCAGAACCGCCCGCCGGGCAACCGGCGCGCGGATTCCGCCGCCGATTCCGAAGAGACCGGCGCCTCCCGTTCCGTCGTCGTTATCTGAAAAGCGACGGACGGAGGCGACGGCACGCCACGCGAACGACGGGCTCACGGTCCTGCCTGCGAGGCCGGTGATCTCGAACTGGTTGACGTTCCGGTTCTTTCTTTCCAGGTCATAGGATTCACCGGACCCGGATTTGTTTTTCCCCCTCATCCGGTCCCGGACGCACAGTCTCACGTCGTACGGGCCGGCCCTGAAATCCGAGCGGATCTGCAGCAAGAGGCGTCTTCCCGGCCGGAACACTTTTTCCCCTCCCCAGGTGTCGTCGCCGTACACGGACAGCATCGCGTCGCCGGTGAGGCGCATCTCTTTTTCCAGTAAGGTCACTTCCTTTTCCGCCCCGGCCGAGACCGACACCTCGTCGCCCGGATCATAGGATTCATCCACGTCCCGGAAGGGCCGGTATAAGCCCTTTCTCAATCCGCATACACCCCCGCCCACGATCCACCCGTTCCACTCGGTGGCTCCGGAAATCCCGATCTGGACGTCCGGGCCCTGACCCAGGGTGGGATAGCGGAAGTTAAAGGCGGGCATGGCCAGAATGGAGGCGACCGCGTACTCTTCGGCTTTCAGCCCGCTTTTACCGGAAGGGAGGTTGAGGCCGAACGTCAGAAGTATTCGGTCCCGTCCCGTAAGCCAGTGGCCGCCCAGTTTCATGTCCGACAGGCCGGAGAGGCTGTATTCCGCGACCGCATCGAGGGAGCCGGATACGATCGGGGAAGTCGCGGCATAGAATCCTGCTTTCGGACCCAGCGGATACAGGAATGTGACCGGCAGCGAAAACTCCGAGACTCGGTCGTCTCCGGCCCGCCACACCTGCCAGGAGAATGTCCCCGCGGCGAGGCGTTCCGTCTGGAGCCGGTTGATCGTCGTCTGACCGGGAGCCGCGGACGCCCAGACCAGGACAACCGATACAATGACGCCGGAAAAACGTTTCATGTCCTGTCCCCCCTCATTCCGGCGGAAGCGGTATGCTGAGTTCGAAGCTGGCGCTGTTGCCGAAGGCCGGCTGCTCCTGCTCCTGGGTCGGCCTGCGCTGATCCACGCCCGGCAGGAATCCGCGGTCCAGAAGATCCGCCGTGTCGAACATCCTGTTCACCCACGGCGCGTCCGGCTGGAGAGACGGAGTTGTCGGCTGAAACCCGGCGTCGGTGCCTGTTTCAGCGGCGTCCGCGCGGATCACGGGACCCGGGGATTCCTCTGCGGGCCCGGTCTCCGTTTCGGCCGCGGTTTCCTCCGTCGTTTCCTCCTCCGTTCCGGATCCGGCGGCTCGGGTTTCCGCCGCCGGGCCGATTTCGTCAACGCGATTCCGGAATATCCGTTCCAGGTCCGCGACCGGAGTCATGGAAACGGTCAGGCGATCGGAACGATCGGCCCCCTCCGATGCCGGCCCGTAACCCGGATCGAGCTCCGCCGCCTTCCGGAATTCCCTCCCGGCGTCCATGTACATCCCGCGGTCTTCGTAATCGATGCCGCGGCAATAGGCCAGGAAAGCGAGGAAATTCTCCGTGGGCACGGGCGCGATGGCATCGCGTTCCGCCTGGGTCGGCTGTATGCCCAGCCGATCCAGGACGGAGAAGACCAGGTCCTTCTCGAGCCTGAAGAACGCGTTCCATTTTCCCTGCGCCCGGCTAGACGCGGCGGCCCTGTTCTTCCCGACGGCCACGCATCCGGCGTCCAGCCGGACCGTCTCCTTCGCGAGATCCAGGAAAGAACCCTGGATCAGCCGGGAGGCGCCCAGCAGGCGTCCCACCCTGGGCGCGGTCGCGTCAGATACCAACCCTGAAGCGCCCAAACCCATCTCCTCGAGCATTTTCTGCATACGGATCCGTTCGACCACCCGGAGAGCCTTCACTTTCGACAGGTCGGTGATCATCATGTCTGCCAGTCCCTTGCGGACGGGATCAAGATCGCGTCTCTTGCCAAGGTTCCTGAAATACAGTACGGCCACTGCGTCATCGGAAAGCGCTGAGACGTCGATCGACGATTCCGCGGCCAGAGCCGCCTTCGCCTCCTCCTGCATCCGTAATCGGATCAGCCGCGTCAGTCTCGCTTCGAGCAGCCCGGCCATCCGTCCGTCACGGTCCGTTTCCGTGTAGCGGCGGTAAATGTCCATCGCGCGGGGATAATCCTTCAGGGTTTCGTAGAGTGTGCCGAGGTAGAAGAGGGTGCGGCTGTCCGTTGAATCGGTAACGAAGGATTCGAGCAGGAACCGGAGGGCGTTCTGGAAGTCGAGTTTCCGGTAATACGCAATGCCCAGGTCCCTGCAGATTTCGGCATTTCCGGGATCCTCCGACCGGGCGGTTTCGAGCCATTGGACGGCTTCTTCGAACCGGTCGTTTCCCAGGAAATCCGCACCCTTGCGGCGGGCGCTGGACGCGGCACAGCCGGCGTGCAGGATGGCGAGGCAGGCGAGGAACAGGGAAAGGACGGAAAGACGGATTCCATTGCGAGCGGTCATGCCTCCTCCCTTTGCATGCAATTAACGTGTAATATACAAAAAATGGATTCCAAACAAAAGCCGGAATATTCCGGCGCGCCGGATGCCTCCGTCCGGCAGTTCCGTTTTTCAAGTTGCCCTCCCGCATGGAAATCGTTATATTTTCATTATTGCATTCATCCAATCCCAAATAACCGGAGGTCCACCCATGCGCCCGCAAATCCGAATCGGAATTCTGATCGCCTGTATCGCGGCCCTGCACTGCGGCCCCCGGTCCGGGGACGGAGCGGGCCCGGTCCGCCCGGAATCCCTGAAACAGAGAAATGAACGCATGGCCTGGTGGCGCGACGCGCGTTTCGGCATGTTCATCCACTGGGGCGTGTATTCCGTTCCCGCGGGCGTAACCAGGGGCCGGCCCGTGGACGGTATCGGCGAGTGGATCATGAACAACGCCCATATTCCATGCGCCGAATACCGGCAGTACGCGAAACAGTTCAACCCCGTCCGGTACGATCCCGAAGCATGGGTCCGGCTGGCGAAAGAGGCGGGGATGAAATACATCATCATCACCTCCAAGCACCACGACGGATTCGCCCTCTTCGATTCCAAGGTGACCGATTGGGATGTCGTGGACGCCACGCCCTACGGAAAGGATCTTCTGAAGCCGCTGGCCGAGGCCTGCCAGAGGAACGGCATGCGTCTGGGGTTCTACTACTCCCAGGCGCAGGACTGGAACCATCCCGGCGGTTCGGCCATCGGCGGGCACTGGGACAGGGCGCAGGAAGGCGACATGGACGCCTATATCCGCGGCATCGCGGCCCCGCAGGTGCGGGAGATTCTTTCCAATTACGGGCCCGTGTCCGTGCTCTGGTGGGACACGCCCGAGGGCATGACGAAGGAAAGGGCGGAAATGCTGCTTCCCCTGCTCGATCTCCGTCCCGGCATCATCTGGAACAACCGGCTGGGAGGCGGATACGAGGGCGACACCGAGACGCCCGAACAGTTTATTCCCGCGACCGGGTTCCCGGGACGTGACTGGGAAACCTGCATGACCATGAACGATACCTGGGGATACAAGAGCACGGATCACAACTGGAAAAGCAGTCAGGCTCTGATCCGGAACCTGGTCGACGCCGCGTCCAAGGGAGGCAATTACCTGCTGAACGTCGGCCCGACATCCGAGGGGGTCATTCCGGAGCCGTCCGTGGAACGGCTGCGGGCGATCGGCCGCTGGATGAAGGTCAACAGCGAGGCCGTTTACGGAACGCAGGCGAGCCCCTTCCGAAACCTGCCGTGGGGGCGGTGTACGCAGAAAAAGGCGCCTGGAGCAACCCGCCTCTATCTGCACGTGTTCGACTGGCCCGCGGACGGAAAGCTGGCCCTGCCGGGCATCGCCAACCGGCCGAAGCAGGCGTATCTGCTGTCCGACTCCGTCAGGGCGGCCCTGCCTGTTGAGCGGGGGGAGGACGGCCTCGTTCTGACCGTGCCCGCGTCAGCGCCGGATACGGACGCTTCCGTCGTGGTTCTGGATATTCACGGAAAGCCGGAAGTGGTCGAACCGCCGGATCTCGTTTCGGATTTCGGATCCTTCACCGATTCGCTGGACGTGACGATTTCGCCCCCGGGCCGGGGGCTCGATGTCCGATACACGCTGGACGGGAGCGCGCCGTCCGCTTCCTCCGCGAAAGTGACAGGCCCGATCCGGCTCCGGGAAACCGCGACGGTTTCGGCCCGCTGTTTCAAAAGCGGCCGGCCGGCGAGCGGCGTGACCAGCCGGACCTTTGAAAAAGTCGCGCCTGTGCCGGCCGTGTCGCGGGCCGGCGAGACGCCGGGCCTTGCGGCCGCCTATTACGAGGGCGAATGGTCCCTGCTGCCCGATTTCCGGAAGATCAAACCGGTCCGGCGCGGTACCACCGCGGATTTCGACATCACCGGAAGGATAACGGACGACAGATTCGGATTCGTGTTCGAGGGATTCGTCCGCGTTCCGGTGACCGGGCTGTACGCGTTTTTCACGGAATCGGACGACGGCAGCCGCCTACTGATCAGCGGGAAACCCGTGGTCGAGAACGACGGCCTGCACGGCATGGAGGAGAGGCGGGGGGAGATTCCGCTCGAAGCCGGACTGCATTCCATACGCGCGGAGTTCTTCGAGAAAACGGGAGGTGAGGGCCTGGCCGTGTCCTGGCTGGGGCCGGGTCTGCCCAAGCAGCGGATTCCGGCGGCGGCGCTTTTTCAGGGGCGGTGAAAAAAGAAATGGAACACGGATTGAGCGGATGGGACGGATTTCCGCGGATACAGAATGAGGAAGGGGTAATTCGTTGATCCTGTGCTGTTCCGGTCCGCCATAAAGGAAATGGAACGCGGATCGCGCGGATGAGGCGGATTTACGCGGAACGAGAATGTAGAATAGCGTCATCGATTCATTTGAATGAATGTCCTCCCCGCGAAAGCGGGGATCCATGGGAGGGGTGCGGGCTGGGAAGGAACGCGGACGCCTCCCCGCAAGACGGGACCAATCAATTGGATTTACTTTTATTGAAGGTCGGCGCGCGGATGGGACGGATTTCCGTGGAACAAGAATGAGGAATGGGGTAATTCGTTGATCCTGTGCTGTTCCGGTCCGCCAGAAAGGAAATGGAACACGGATTGAGCGGATGAGACGG
>JAFGAX010000148.1 GCA_016933415.1 bacterium | reverse complement strand
GTTCCACCGGATGGTGGCGCTTCGCGCGGGGTACAAGAGCCTTTTCGCGAAGGACAGCGAGGAGGGTCTGACGTTCGGCGGGGGCGTTCAGTACCGGATGTTCGGGGCCTCGTCCCTGATGCTGGACTATGCGTGGGCGGATTTCGGGGTGCTCAAGGAGATCCAGAAGTTCTCGATCGGGCTCACGTTTTAAGAGTTCAAAGTTCAAGGTTCATAGTTCAAAGTAAAAACATTTTATAGAATAGAAAAATGTGTCATCCCCGCGAAACATGTCCCGGACCTGATCCGGGAGCGGGGATCCAGGGTTGGGTGGACAATTCCATCAATGAGATACAAAGAAACGCCGGGCTTCCCCGGCGTTTCGACTGAAAAGGTCCATGAAACATCCGATTTCATTCTTTAATAAAATCCAGACACCGTTTGAACAATGAGCGGAGAGGAAATATTTAAACAACTGAGAATCAGGCATTTAACGGATTTCATGTGATTTCATCTCTACCCCAGATCAGGGTTTCAGGGATACCTATTCTCTGGAACCAGAGACGATAAAAGCAGTAAAATTAGATAGAATATCGCTTAAAAAGTTGTTACATTGGTTTGCTTCAGGTAACAATTACGGAAAGAACAGCCCATGTTCAACCTGATCAATCATTTAACAGCAACGGGAAAAATCATGCGATTCAATCGTTCAGCGGTTTTTTTCACGGTCTCTGCCGCCATCTTTCTGATCGCCGCGGGATGCGCTGATAAAAGTAAAGAGGATCCCGTCCTGGCCCGCGTTGGTGACAGGACCATCACCAAGAAACAGTACCAGTACCGGACCGAGCTGACGATCCGTCCCCGGTACCCCGGCCTCAAAAGCGACTGCACGAAAGTCGAGCTTCTCAACAATCTGATGATGGAAAAACTGTTCGCCATCGAGGCGGGCGATGATTATCCCCTTCTGAAGCGACGGTCCTTCCGCGATCACATCCGGGGCATCCGGGAACAGAGCATGCGGGAGGAGCTGTACGGGGAAGTCGCGACGAAGAAAGTGAAGGTGGACACGTCGGAACTGAAACAGCGATACCGTCTGGCCGGCCGCGAATACGAGGTCCAGTTCTACACGATACGGAACAAAGAGACAGCCAGAAAAATTCGGGAACAGATACTGCTGCATCCGGAAAATGCCGGTCCCCTTTTCGACGGTCTCGGGCCGGAGGGCTCGCCCATCCCGAAACACAAGGTGCAGTGGAAGGATCCTGAAAACGACCTTGTGCACGAGGCCCTTTTCCGCCGACCCGTTCCCGTTGACACGGTCATCGGCCCCATCCGCGTCGGCCCGAATGAACACGTGATCATGAAGGTGGCCGGATGGACGGATTACCCGGTCATCGGCGGGGAAGAGGTGCAGATGCGGTGGAACGAAGTGAAAGAGAAGACCGTCCAGCGCAAGGCGCGCGCCGAGTGGGAGCGGTACATGGGGCGCCTGCTGGGCGGCAAAGCCATCAAGTTCAATCCACCCGTTTTCCGAAAAATGGCCGACATGGCCTGGATGATGTACGGCGCCCCGTCCGATTCCGCCGCCCAGGACATCAGCCGGAGCTTATTCTCGGTGGGCAAGGATTCGCTGACGGCCGACCCGTACGGAAACGAAGAGGCTTTCCTGAAGGCGTCTTTTTTCGAGGTGGAAGGCAAGACCTGGACCGTCGATCAGTTCAAGCGCGAGCTTGCCGCGCATCCCCTGGTGTACCGGAGAAAGAACATCCCGAAAGAGGCATTCCGCGCGGAATTCAAGAACGCGGTGACCGATTTCATGCGCGACCAGTTCCTGAATCGCGAAGCCTACAAACGGGGTCTCGACAAACGCGATTTCGTGCGTTCGAACGCGGCCGAATGGCAGGACGCGCTGGTCGCGGTTCATTTCCGGAACGAAGCACTGAGCCGGCTGGCGGAGAAGCACGGCCTGAGCGGACAGCCGACGAAGTTGAAGCCGGTGTACGAGGCTTACGTGGACAGCCTATGGGCGGCCAACCGGAGCCGGATTTCCTGGGATGCCGAAATTCTGAAGACGATCCGGCTGTCCAGCATCGACTTCTACGCGTACAAGCCGGGCGTGCCGTTTCCGGCGGCAACACCCCCGTTTCCGACCCTCATCACGAAATCGCGCTGACATGGCGGCTGCGGCGCGGCGGGCCTGGATCGCGGGCGTGACCGGGGGCATCGGGAGCGGGAAGACCGCCTTCAGCCGGCGGCTCGCGGGACGGTCCGGTCATCTCGTGGATGCGGACCGGATCGCGGCGCGGCTGACGGATTCGGACCGAACCGTCCGAAAAAAACTGGCCGAGGTTTTCGGGGAGCGGATTTTCAAGGCCTCGGGACGTCTGAACCGCGGCCTTGTCGCCTCGATCGTCTTTGACAGTCCCGCCGCGCTCCGCGCATTGAACCGTATCATGTGGCCGGCCCTGGTGCGGGCCATACGCGCTGAAATCCGCCGCCTGCATCGGCAATCGCCGGGCACTCCGTTGATTCTGGATATGGCGGTGCTTTGCGAAACCGGATGCGACCGTCTCTGCGATACAGTGGTGACCGTGCATGCGCCGATGCAGTTGCGGTTTCGCCGCCTGCGGGAGTCACGGGGATGGGACGATGGCCATATCCGGCTCAGAATGGCCGCGCAGATGAGCGACAAGGACCGAATGGAACGTTCCGATTTCATCGTGGACAACGATGGAACCCCTGCGGAACTCGGCGGGAAGGCGCGGGATTTCAGACAGCTTCTGAATTCGGCTTTTCCCGGAAAGCCGGTGTCCAATCCGGTCCGGACCGAAAAAGACAGATGAGGGACGCGCTCTTCCGAATGCGCTTGATTTTCTGATAAATTCTTTTTATTATACGATGTTACCCCGTTCGTTCTCCGACATGATGCGGCGGTTTCGGCTTCCCGGACGAAACCGACTATCGACAGGCGGATCGTATCACTCGAATCTGGTTCCATACGCAACCCCCCATTGAGGCCTTCAGGCCCTCCTCCCGGCTTCAGAAACGAACCCGGGGGGTGGCCCATCCCACAATTTCACATGTGGATCAGAAATCGGCCATCGGCGGAAGGCTCCACGCGCCGCTTTTTTCACGGCCGTGGATCGGAGGTCCGTTTTGTACGCCGTGATCATGGCCGGCGGTTCCGGGACGCGGTTCTGGCCCAGGAGCCGCGAATCGAAATCCAAGCAGTTTCTGAACATCATCGGCAGAAAGACGCTTTTCGAACAAACCCTCGACCGCTTCTCGCCGCTGGTCGGCCGGGACAACCTGTATGTGGTTGCAAAAGCCGGTCAGAAATCCCAGTTCCGTCCATTCTCCAGCCGGATTCCCAGGTCCCATTTCATCTGGGAGCCCATGGGCAAGGACACCGCCCCGTGCATCGGCCTCGCCGCTGTGGTTCTGGACCGTTCGGAACCGGACGCCGTGATGGCGGTCACGCCGGCCGACCACCTCATTCTGGATCTTCCGAGATTCCGCAAATCCATTCTGGCGGCCGCCCAGCTGGCCCGGGAGCAGGACAGTTTCGTCACGCTGGGCATCGTGCCGGACCGGCCGGCCACCGGTTACGGGTACATCCAGATCGACGGGAGCCAGGGATCCTTCTACGGCGTGGAGGCCTTCAAGGTGAAGACGTTCGCCGAGAAGCCCAACGCCGAAACCGCGGCCATGTTTCTCGCCAGCGGCGATTTTGTCTGGAACAGCGGCATCTTTGTGTTCCGGACCTCGGTCTATCTCAAGGCCGTGGAGGAATTCCTTCCGGACCTGTATGACGGGCTTTCCGAGATCCGGGGCGCGCTCGACAAGCGCGGTTACGTCCGGGCGGTCCAGCGCGTGTACCGCCAGATCCGGAGCATCTCGATCGATTTCGGCATTATGGAGAAAGCCGCCAACGTGCTCTGCGTGCGGGGCGATTTCCGCTGGAGCGACCTCGGCAGCTGGGAGCAGGTGCACAAGCTCAGCGAAAAAGACGCGAAGGGGAACGCCGTGTCCGGAGACGCGGTGCTCGTCGATACGACGCAGTCGTACGTGCACACGGACGGGGGCGTCGTCGCGGTTCTCGGGCTCGACCGTGTCGTGGTCGTTCAGGAGAAGAACGTCACGCTGGTGTGCCGGATGGACCGGTCGGAGGACGTCAAGCAGGTCGTGGAGCGGCTCAAGCGGAAAAAACTCGATTCCTATACGTGACGCGGGAGAACCCCAGATGAAGATCACCGAACTCGTCAAGATTCTGAAGCCGGACTTGTTCATTCCGGAGATGCAGTCCGGGACCAAGCCGGCGGTCCTGGAGGAACTGGTCCAGCCCCTGGTGGCCGGCGGATTTGTCAGGAGCAAGGGACTCGTGATCGAGACCCTGTCGAAGCGGGAAACCCTCGGCAGCACGGGGATCGGAAAGGGCGTGGCAGTACCGCACTGCAGGACGCTCGCGGTGTCCGATCTGCACATCGTGATCGGCGTCTCGAAGAAAGGCGTGGATTTCGACGCCCTCGACAAAAAACCGGCCCAGCTGTTCTTTCTCATCGTGGCGCCGCCCCTTGACGGGAACAACCTGTATCTTCCGGTGCTCGGCAAAGTCGTGGAATCGGTCCGGGATTCCAAGCTGAGGCAGGCCATGATCGCCGCCCCGGATTTCGGATCGTTTCTCAAAGCCATCCAGGGAGGCTGAACCGATGACCCGCAACTTGATCGAACTGCTGGTTCTGTATCAGGATCTGGACCTCATGCTGAAGGAAACGGCCGAAGCGGAAGCCACCATGGGCTTTGAGATGGAGGGCCGCGAGAAGCTCCGAAAGGCCATGGATGACATCGCCAAGAACATCTCCCCCCGGTTCCTGCGCACCTACCAGCGGCTGCACACCCGTTTCAAGCGGCCCATTGTGCCGGTGCAGAATGACGTGTGCCTCGGATGTTTCGCCAAACTGCCCACGTCCTACGGGGAGAAGGGCCGCAAGGATCAGATGATCTACACCTGCGAGCAGTGCGGCCGCATTCTGTACTGGGTGGAATGAGTCGGTCCTCGGCGTGAAGGACGGAACGGACAACTCCGGCGATAACGCCGGCGTCAAATCCTCCCGTATCCGGTTCTGCGACTTCCACTGTCCCCAAGCGGAGTTCCCGAAGGAGCAGGCGGTCGACGGCTCGGACTCATGCCGGACTTTCGCCGCGGTCTGGTGCCGTGCGCTTCAGGCGTATACGACGAAAAACGCGCCCTGCGCCGCGCTGTTCGGAAAACGGAGGCCGAAAAGCAACTGGTGACGGTCAAGTGCCCGGTCCCTTCAGGGCGCCGGGCGGTTTCTGGATTCAGAACGCAACCTTCCCGCCCCGCGTCCGTATGCTCCCCGGAGTCCTTTCCCGTCGTCCCGTACCCACCAACCGGAGGTTCTTGTGAGAAAAACTTCATTTCTCGTAGCCCTGGCATTCGCCGCGTCCGGCGTTGCGATATCCCAGCCGCATGCCGCAATCGGTGAAAAGCCGAAAACACACGCACTCGAATCCGTTCGTCTGGTCCCGGTGGAGCCGTTTGCCTATGCCGCGCTCGAGATGAAGGGCAGTTACGATCAGCATGGCAATGCGTTCATGGACCTGATGCAGAACGCCGGGGCCCAGGGGCTTTCCATGGCGGCCACGCCGTTCGGTCTGTACTATAACAGCCCGGATCAGACGCCCGCGGATTCACTGGTTTGGGACCTCGGCATACCTTGCCCGGACACGGCGACGGTGACCGTTCCGCTGGTTCTGAAAAAATACACGTATCCGTTGACCGCCGCTTTGTTCTTCGAGGGCGTCTTCGGTTCTCCGGACCAGAACGCGGCGACCGCCGCCCTGTTTGCCTGGATTCCGGCGAACGGATACAGGCCCGCGGGCCCGATGATGGAGCGTTTCGTGTCCATGCCGATGCCCACGGGCGACGGCGGATTCACCGGCCGCGTGGAAATGGTGATTCCGGTGGAGAAGATCCGGTAGCATTTCACCGGATGATTCCGGAATTGAAAAAGACGGTCACCCTCCTGCGGAAGGTGACCGTCTTTTTTTTTAATGAACTGTCTCAGGCGGAACACGACCCCGGGGTCGGATTTCACTCCTTGAACCGCTTTCCGTCAATTTTATAATTCCGGATTTTGTATCCCAGAATGCGCTCCGTCGTGTCGAGCAGGCGCGCGGCCCTGGCGACGTTTCCGCGCGTGGATTTCAGCGCGTCCTGAATGAGCTCCTTCTCGAACGTGGCCACTGCGTCCCTGAGCGACCGGGTGTTCGTGGTGCCGCTGCTTTCCGCGGTCTGCAGGGTGGGTGGCAGGTGGTAGCTGTGGATGACCTGGTCTTCGCACACGAGCACGGCGCGCTCGACGCAGTTCTCCAGCTCGCGGACGTTGCCGGGCCAGTGGTACCGCATCAGCATGTCGATGGCCGGCGTGGAGATGCGCTTCACGGACTTCGCGTGCTGGCGGCTGTATTTCAGCATGAAGTGATCGGCCAGAAGCAGGAGGTCGGTCTTGCGTTCGCGGAGCGGCGGCAGGACGATGGAGAACACATTCAGCCGGTAGTACAGGTCCTCGCGGAACCTGCCGTCCGCCATGTTCCGCTCGAGGTCGGCGTTCGTCGCGGCGATGACCCGCACGTCCGCCCGGAGCGTCTCCGTTCCGCCGACACGCTCGAATTCCTGCTCCTGCAGGACGCGGAGCAGCTTCACCTGGGTCATGGCGGAGAGCTCGCCGACCTCGTCGAGGAAAATCGTGCCGCCGTCCGCGAGCTCGAACCGGCCCTTTTTTCGGCCCACGGCGCCAGTGAACGCGCCCTTTTCGTATCCGAAGAATTCCGACTCGATGAGGTTTTCCGGAATGGCCGCGCAGTTCACGCGGACGAAGGGTTTGTCCGCCCGCGGCGAGTTGTAATGGATGGCCTCGGCGATCAGCTCCTTGCCCGTGCCGGTCTCGCCGCGGAGCAGCACCGTCGTCTGGGTCGGGGCCACCGTGGCCACCTGCTCGTACACGTCCCGCATCTCATTGCTGTTGCCGATGATGTTATGAAAGCTGTATTCCTCCTGCAGCTTCCGCTTGAGCGTCACGTTTTCATCCAGCAGGGTCTGGCGCTGGTTTTCCATGACGTGGCGGACCCGGATGGGCTGGAGGAGGGCCGAGGCGACCAGGGTCAGAAACTGCAGGGTGCCGTCGTAGTCCCGCTTGGAATGGTAGGCGAAATTGACGATCAGCACGCCGAGGGCCTTGTAGTCGAGCATGATCGGGATGCCGAAGAAGCTCTGCTCGCCGGTTTCTTTGTCCCACGAGGCCATGCGATTCAGAAACAGGGGCTCCTTGCTGACCTGCGGAACGACAATGGGCTTGCCTGAAGCGACGACCCGGCCGGTCAGCCCGTCTCCCACGGCGAAACGGGTGTCGAGCACGTTTGATTTGTAGCCGATGGAGGCCTCCAGGGTCAGCGCCGTTCCGGAATCATCCATCAGAAAAATCGCCCCGGACCGGATTTTGTAGGAGTTCAGCAGAATCTGGAGGGTCGCGTGAAGCGCGTCGTGGAGCTCGAGTGTGCGGCCGACGGCCTGGTTGATCTCGATCAGGAGGGGAAAACTCTTGGCTGTGACGGTGTTCATGATGCACTCCTCGCAACAGGGGCGGAACAGACCGCGCGTCGGAAGGGAGACGGCCGGTTCCGGCGGTTCAACAGCAGCGTGAACATGGACAAATTTGTATTACCCCTCATAAAAAGATACAAAATTGTAAATCATAAATCAAGTACTTCTTGACATTACGGATTCATTTGTTTATTTTAGACTTGTACTAAACGGTTTAGCTGATAAAGGAGGAACCGTGGCCAAAAAAACCTTCCGCAACTACCGCTGGATCATCTGCGGACTTCTTTTCGTCGCCACCACCATCAATTACATCGACCGGCAAGTCATCAGCATTCTCAAGCAGAACGTCATCCTGACCTGGCCCGGCTGGTCCGAACTGACCTACGGTCAGGTGGTCGGCTATTTTCAGCTAGCCTATGCCGTGATGATGCTTTTCGCGGGCGCCCTCATCGATCGGATCGGCATCCGCAAGGGATTCGCCATCGCCATCATCTGGTGGAGCCTGGCGGCCATGGGGCACGCGTTGTCCGCCACGGTGTTCGCATTCGGAGCCGCGCGCATTCTGCTCGGACTGGGAGAGGCCGCGAATTTCCCCGCATCCATCAAGGCCATCGCCGAATGGTTCCCCAAAAAGGAAAGGGCCCTGGCGACAGCGGTCTTCAACTCGGGCACGAATATCGGGGCATTTATAACACCGATAGCCGTGGCATGGATACTGGAGTCGCTCGGGCACTGGCAGTGGGTGTTTATCCTGACCGGCGCGCTGGGATTCATCTGGCTGATCTTCTGGCTGCTGATGTACGACCATCCGGACCGCCACTCCCGCGTTTCAGCTTCGGAGCTGGCGTTCATCCGGAGCGAGCCGCCGGAAAAGGAACAGCGTCAGTCCGTTTCCGAGATGTTCAAGACATGGACGGGCCTGCTCGTGCACAAACAGACCTGGGCCTTTGCCGTCGGCAAGGGCATCACCGACCCGGTCTGGTGGGTGTGGCTGTTCTGGGTACCGGGGTTCCTTTTCAAGAAATTCGGCGTCAACATCAAGGATCTGTGGTGGCCCATTCTCATCATCTACACAATGGCCAGTGTGGGCTCCATCGCCGCCGGATGGCTGCCGGGGGCCTTTCTCAAGGCCGGATGGTCGGTCAACCGGGCGCGCAAGACGGCCATGCTCATCTGCGCCCTGTGCGCGGTCCCCGTGATCTACGCGGGGGTGACGGACAGCATCTGGACCGCCGTCCTGCTCATCGGCCTGGCATGCGCGGGCCATCAGGGATGGTCGGCCAACATCTTCACGCTCAGCTCCGATATGTTCCCAAAGCGCACCGTGGCCTCGGTGGTGGGCATCGGCGGATTCATGGGCGGGCTCGGCGGATACTTCATCTCGAACATCGTGGGCTGGATTCTCGACAAGAATCCGAACAACTACCTGCCCATTTTCATCGCGGCGGGATGCATCTACCTGATCGCGCTCGCAGTCATTCATGTGTTCGCTCCGAAACTGGAGCCCGTGAAACTCAAGTAACGCCTGCCTCCCCGGCCGGCTGATGCGGCCGCGGGACCTTCGGGATAAAAAAGGCCGGGAGACCGCATTCCGATTTCGGGACGGTTTCCCGGCTTTTTCTTACGGAAAAGTGACCGATTCGCCGGCATCCTACAGAATTGTTTTTTACCGCCCGTTCTTCCCCGATTCTTGTTTTCCCCGTAAACCGCTGATCCCGCGCGTCTTGAGCCCGGACACGTCCGTCCGTTCCGGGCTGGCATTCGCTTTGCCTGCTTGCGGGAGTGAAGAACAACACCGCCATCCAACGGTTCAGACAGGGAGTCCGATCATGAACCTCGCCATTCAGCCGGGCGACGTCGCCTGGGTGCTCATGTCCGCCGCGCTCGTCATGAGCATGACCACGCCGGGCCTCGCATTTTTCTACGGAGGACTCGTCCGCCGCAAGAACGTGCTGTCCACCATGATGCAGTCGCTTTTTCTGTTGTGCCTGATCAGCATTCAGTGGATACTCTTCGGCTACAGCCTCTCCTTCGGGCCGGACATCGGCCATTTCATCGGAGGTCTCTCGTGGTTCGGACTGAAGGGTGTGGGCGCAGATCCGAATCCCGATTACGCGGCGACGATTCCGCACAGCCTGTTCATGGCGTATCAGATGATGTTCGCCGTGATCACGCCGGCCCTGATTACAGGCGCGTTCGCGGAGCGCATCCGGTTCTCCACATTCGCCGTCTTCAGCCTGCTGTGGGCCACGCTCGTCTACGATCCGGTCTGCCACTGGGTCTGGGGAACGGGCGGGTGGCTGCGCACCCTCGGGGCCCTCGACTTCGCGGGCGGCACCGTGGTCCACGTCTCTTCCGGCATCTCGGCGCTGGTCTGCGCGCTGATGCTCGGCCGCCGCAAGGGATTTCCGCACCACACCATTCCGCCGCACAACATGACGTACACGGTCCTCGGCGCCTCGATGCTCTGGTTCGGATGGTTCGGATTCAACGCGGGCAGCGCCCTGGCCGCGAACGGCCTCGCCGTGTCGGCGTTCATCGCCACGAACACATCGGCCGCGGCCGCGGCGCTCGCGTGGATGGCCATCGAGTGGGTCGTGGTCGGCCGGCCCACGGTTTTGGGCGCGGCCACCGGCGCGGTCGCCGGCCTCGTCGCGGTGACTCCGGCCGCGGGTTTCGTGTCCCCGCTCTCGGCGATCGGCATCGGCGTACTGGGCGGCGCGGTTTGTTATGTGTCCGTCTCGGTGATCAAGACGAAGTTCAAGTACGACGACAGCCTTGACGCGTTCGGCGTGCACGGTGTGGGCGGCACGGTCGGCGCGCTGGCCACGGGCCTGTTCGCGCAGAAGGCCGTCAACCCGGCCGGCGCGGACGGACTGTTCTTCGGAAACGCCGGGCTGCTCGGCAGCCAGGCGGCGGCCGTGGGCGTCACGGCCGTGTACGCGGCGGCCGTCACATGGATCCTGCTGAAGATCCTCGACAAATTCATGGGCCTGCGCGTGACTGAGGAGGATGAAGTGATCGGCCTGGATGACACCCAGCACCGGGAAAGCGCGTACACCCTGCTCGACTGAACGTGTGACGCACCTTCAAGACGCGCCGAAGGCGCGGTCGCACATCCCTCAAAGTGAACGTCAAGGGAGCCCGAGACGCGTCCGGATCCCGGGGAGAAAGAAAATGAAACTCATCATCGCCATCATCCAGCCGCACAAGCTCGACGACGTGATGGAGGCGCTCGACGAGAAGGAGATATACCTCAAGACCGTCAGCAATGTGCTGGGCTGCGGCCGGCAGAAGGGCATCCCGGAGACGTACCGGGGCGTGGTGGAATCGGGAAAGCTCACCAAGAAGGTGAGGCTCGAGATCGCGCTCAACGATCCGTACGTGGAGCCGGCCATACAGGCCATCATCAAGGCCTCGAAAACCGGCCAGACCGGCGATGGAAAAATCTTCGTGGTGGACATGCACGAGTGCGTTCGCATCCGCACAGAGGAAAGGGACGGAGTGGCCATCGGTTGAGCCGTCCGCTTCTGGTTCCATATCGGGAATGATCAAAATGAAATGAAACGGGACGCAGTCCCGTTAGGAATCCCCCTCACAAAGGAGAAGGGGCGGCGCGGCGCGCAAGCGTCCGTCCGTCCCTTCGCCTTTTTTAGGCCGGTTTCCGCGTGAAGACCTGTGACACCTGATTTTTATGAAATCTTTATCCCGCCGGGCATCCTTCCGAATGGCAAACTGATCCGTTTCCTGTTATTTTGTGTGTGACTTACCCGCATTGGAGGAATCCCATGGCATTTGACTGGATACTGGCGGGCGCGATCGCGGCCCTGCTGGCAGGCTATCTGACATACGCCGCGATGAATCCCGAGCGCTTCTGAGGCCGCTCATGACCGTTCACGACTGGATCCCGCCCGCCGTTTACATCGCCGTTCTGGCGGTCTTGTCGCCGCCGTTGGCCGCGTATCTGGTCCGCGTTCTCGGGGAGAACCGGAAGCCTTTCCGGGGTCCCCTGGCACTGCTGGAGCGCGGCATTTTCCAGGCCGCGGGAATCGATCCGGCCGTTGAGATGACGGCCCGGACGTACATCCTGAGCCTGCTGGCGTTCCACGGCATCGGGTTGGCGGCGCTGACGGTGCTCCAGATGCTTCAGGGCCGCCTGCCGCTCAATCCCGCCGGGCTGGCGAACGTACCGTTCCCTCTGGCATTCAATACAGCGGTCAGCTTCGCGACCAACACGAACTGGCAGGCGTATTCCGGAGAAACCACGCTCAGTCCGCTGGTGCAATCTTTCGGGCTGGGCGTTCAGAACTTCGTCAGCGCGGCCGCGGGAATGGCCGTGCTGCAGGCCTTCATCCGCGGCGTCGTCCGGCAGGGCCGGGACACCGTGGGCAACTTCTGGGCCGACCTGGTCAAGTCCGTCGTGCATGTTCTGCTTCCGCTGTCGCTCCTTTGGGCGGTACTCCTCATCGGACAGGGAGTGATCCAGTCCTGTAGCGCCGGTCCAGCAGCCGTGACGCCCTCCGGCGCGGCCCAGACGGTCCCACTTGGTCCGGTCGCTTCGCAGATCGCGATCAAGCAGCTCGGGACCAACGGCGGAGGATACTTCGGGGTCAACAGCGCCCACCCGTTCGAGAATCCGACGCCCTTCAGCGACTTTCTGGAGATGCTCGCCATCCTGCTGATTCCATCGGCCCTGGTTTTCATGTACGCCCGCCTGACCGGACAGAAGAAGCAGGGATGGATGCTCTGGGGGGTGATGCTGTTCCTGCTGATCGCGGGACTGTCCGTTGCCCTGGCCGCGGAATTCCATTCACGGGGTCCGGACTGGCCGGCCATGGAAGGGAAGGAGCAGCGGTTCGGAATCACGGACAGCGTGCTCTGGGCGGTCAACACCACCTGCGCGTCGAACGGATCGGTCAATGCCATGCACGGCAGTCTTTCGCCGGCGGCCGGGGGCGTGGCGATGCTCAACATCATGCTCGGCGAAGTCGTTTTCGGCGGCGTGGGGGTCGGTCTGACCGGTATGCTGATGTTCGTGTTCGTTTCTGTCTTCATCGCAGGGCTCATGGTCGGACGCACGCCCGAATATCTTGGCAAGAAAATCGAGGCGTCCGAAATCAAGATGGCGATGATCGTTCTGCTCGTTCCCAATGCTCTGATCCTGCTGGGCGCCGGCTTGGCGGCGTCCGTCCCGGCCGGACTGGCCGGGAGAAGCGCGGCGGGTCCGCACGGGTTTTCCGAAATTCTGTACGCTTTCGCCTCGGCGGCGGGCAACAACGGCAGCGCCTTCGCGGGGCTGGGGGCCGGTTCCCCGTTTTACTGCACCACCCTGGCTGCGGCCATGCTGGCGGGCAGGTTGGCGGCGCTTCTGCCCGTCGTGGCCATCGCCGGAGGCCTGGCCGCCAAAAGGCGTTCCCCGGAGACCGCCGGCACGCTCCGGACGGACACGGCGCTGTTTGCCTTCGTGCTGACCGGCGTGATCCTGATCGTCGGCGCACTCACGTTTTTCCCCGCGCTGTGTCTGGGTCCCATCGTGGAGCAGGGGCTCTTCGGACTTGGGCGGTTGTTTTAAAAGAGGACTGGAGATGAACGTAGTACCGAAACCCGGGGTGACCGACGGCCGGATCCTCCTTCGCGCGGTTGCGGACGCCTTTGTGAAACTGGACCCCCGTCGGCAGATCCGGAATCCGGTCATGTTCCTGGTCTTTGTCGGAGCCATTCTGACGACGTTCGTCACGCTCCGGGATTTCGGAATTCTTCTCCACAAGGGACCTCCGGCGTTCCAGGCGGATGCTTCAAGTCCGACGCAGGGTTCCGGTCCACAGGGGACCTCCGGTCCACAGGGGACCTCCGGTCCACAAGGGACCTCCGGTCCGCAGGGAATTTTCGGACTGCAGATCTGCCTCTGGCTGTGGTTCACCGTGCTTTTCGCCAATTTTGCGGAAGCCGTGGCTGAGGGCCGGGGCAAGGCCCAGGCCGAAAGCCTCAAGCGAATGCGCACGGACGTCCGGGCACGGCGGCTGCGCGGTTCGGCGGAAGAGCCGGTTTCCGCGAAGGACCTTGAAGTCGGGGATATCGTGGTTTGCGAGGCGGGCGACGTCATCCCTTCGGACGGGGAGGTTGTCGAGGGCATCGCCAGTGTGGACGAGTCTGCGATCACGGGCGAATCCGCTCCCGTGATCCGTGAAAGCGGGGGGGACCGGAGCGCGGTGACCGGGGGAACGCGGGTTCTGAGCGACAGGATCGCGATCCGGATCACGGCGGCACAGGGCGGGACCTTCCTGGACCGAATGATCGCTCTGATCGAGGGCGCAGAGCGGCAGAAAACGCCCAACGAGATCGCGCTTTCCATCCTGCTGTCCGTGCTGTCCCTGGTCTTCCTGCTCGTGACCGTCTCCCTGCATCCGTTCATCCGGTACGGACTCCAGGCGTCCGGGCCGGGCGCTTCGGCCCTTCTCAGCCTGACCGTCCTAACCGCGCTGATGGTCTGTCTTATCCCGACGACGATCGGCGGACTTCTTTCGGCCATCGGCATCAGCGGCATGGACCGCATGCTGCGTCACAACGTGATCGCCACAAGCGGACGCGCCGTCGAAGCGGCCGGCGACATCGACATGCTGCTTCTCGACAAGACCGGCACGATTACCCTCGGCAATCGTCAGGCCGTGGCCTTCATCCCCGCCCCCGGCGTGGACCAGGCCGAACTCGCGGATGCGGCCCACCTGTCGTCCATCGCGGACGAAACACCCGAGGGCCGGTCGATCATGGTCCTGGCAAAGCGCGAATTCAACCTTCGCGGAAGGGAGATTTCGGGGGAACCGGTCCGTTTCGTGCCGTTCAGCGCGCAAACCCGGATGAGCGGCGTGGACATCGACCGTCCGGACGGCCGGACCCGGCGCATCCGGAAGGGCGCGGTCGGGGCCGTTGAGGCATTCATCCGGGAACAGGGAGGCGTTTTCCCCGAGGCGGCCGCCCGAGACGCGGAGGACATTTCGGCCTCGGGCGGCACGCCGCTGGCCGTCGCGGAGGACGGCCGGCCGCTCGGCGTCATCCACCTGAAGGACGTGGTGAAGGGCGGGTTGAAGGAGCGGTTCGAGCGGATGCGCCGCATGGGGATCACCACGCTGATGATCACGGGCGACAACGTCTACACGGCCGCGGCCATCGCCGTCGAGGCGGGCGTGGACGATTTCATCGCGGACGCCCGGCCCGAAACCAAGCTGGACGTTATCCGCCGCGCGCAGGCGCAGGGGAACCGCCTCGCCATGATCGGCGACGGCACCAACGACGCGCCCGCGCTGGCGCAAGCCGACGTCGGCGTCGCCATGAACACGGGGACGCAGGCCGCCCGGGAGGCCGGCAACATGGTTGATCTCGACAGCAACCCCACGAAACTGCTCGACGTCATCGAAATCGGAAAGCAGCTGCTCGTGACGCGGGGCGCGCTGACCACGTTCAGCATCGCCAACGATGTGTCCAAGTATTTCGCCATTCTCCCCGCCCTGTTCGGAACGCTGTACGCGGGGCCGTCGGGCCGCGGGCCGCTGGCCGCTTTGGACGTGATGCGCCTGCATTCGCCGGAGAGCGCCGTGCTGAGCGCCGTCATTTTCAACGCGTTGATCATCGTGGCGCTGATCCCGCTTGCGCTGCGCGGCGCGGCCTACCGGCCGCTGGGCGCGGATGCGCTTCTGAAGCGGAATCTGCTCGTCTACGGGCTCGGCGGCCTCGCGGTGCCGTTCGCGGGAATCAAGGCGATCGACATGATCCTGGCGGCGCTTCGCCTGGTGTGAACACCGTCGGCCGTTCGTCGGGTGAAGCCAGGGGAAAGAGAAGGACAGGCAATGAAAGTGCGTTCGGTCTGGTTGAAGGCGTTCGGGCTGTGGGCGGCGCTGACCCTGCTCTGCGGCGGTGCGTATCCGCTTCTTGTCACGGTTGTCGGACGGCTTCTGTTCCCCGAAAAGGCCGGGGGCAGTCTCCTGCGGTCGGGGGAGAAGGTCGTCGGATCCTCGCTCCTGGCGCGGGCCCCGGCGGGACCGGGATACTTCCGGCCCCGGCCTTCGGCCTGCTCATGGTCCACACTGCCGTCGGGCGCCAGCAACGCGGCGCCGACCGGCGCGGCTCTCACCGATTCTGTCCGGATAAGGCGTGCTCGTTTCCAAACGGAGAATGAACCGGCCGACGGCGCGGAGGTACCGGCCGAGATGCTCTGCGCCTCCGCTTCAGGGCTGGATCCCCACATCAGCGTTGAATCGGCACGGCTTCAGGCGGGCCGTGTCGCCCGCGAGAGAGGGCTGGATGAAAAAACCGGGGCCGGTCTGCAGAAGCTGATCGAGGACCGAACCGAGCCGAGGTTGTGGGGCCTGTTCGGTCTTCCCCGGGTCAACGTGACCCTGATGAATTTCATGTTGGACACGATCCCGGAATTTCGTAATTTTCATCAGGAGGACGGCCATGACGCGCGACCGGATCCGGCGGAAAAATAAAGGGACGGACCGAAGCGATCCCGACGTCCTGCTGGACGCGATCCGGTCGGACGAAGACGGTCGCAGCCGCGGCCGATTGAAGATATTTTTCGGCATGTGCGCCGGCGTGGGCAAGACCTACGCCATGCTGCAGGAGGCCCGCATGCTGCTGGCCGAGGGGAAGGACGTGGCCGCGGGGATCGTCGAGACGCACGGCCGGCCGGAAACTGGCGCTCTGCTCGAAGGTCTGGAGCGTCTGCCGCTGAAAGCGGTCTCCTACCGCGGGAGGACGTTCTCCGAATTCGACCTCGACGGCGCGCTCCGGCGCAGACCGGCCGTGGTCCTGGTGGACGAGCTGGCGCACGCCAATGTCCCGGGGTCCCGGCACATCAAGCGCTACCAGGACGTGGAGGAGCTCCTCGACCACGGCATCGACGTCTACACCACGCTGAACGTCCAGCACCTGGAAAGCCGGTCTCTCACGGTGGAGGAGATCACCGGCGTTCCGGTTCACGAGACGGTTCCGGATTCCGTGCTGGACCGCGCGGCTGACATCGAACTGGTGGACATCGCGCCGAGCGAACTGCTCAAGCGTTTCAGCGACGGCAAGATCTATGCGCCGGAAAGCGCGGCCGCCGCGCTCCGCAATTTTTTCCGGCGGGGCAACGTCACGGCCCTGCGCGAGATGGCGCTTCGCGCCACTGCCCAGCAGGTGAACCGGCATCTGACCCGTTATAAGGCCGGCCGGAAAATCGGGGAGACCTGGAAAAGCGGGGAGAGGCTGCTGGTCGCGGTCGGTCCGAGCCCTTTCTCGACCCAGCTCATCGCGTGGACCCGGCGCATGGCCGCCACCATGAACGCCGAATGGATGGCGTTGAATGTCGAGACGCAGGTCCGCCTGACCGTACAGCAGGCCGCCCAGCTGACAGCGAATCTGCATCTGGCCAGGGAACTGGGAGCCGAGGTCGCCGTCGTCCGCGCCGAGGACACGGTCGAAGGCATCGTGCAGACGGCTCTCGCGAACAACATCACCCAGATCGTGGTCGGAAAGACCGAAGAAGGCCGCCTGAGGACCTGGCTGAAGGGCGGTTCCCTGGTCGAGCGACTGGTCCGTTACAGCGGGAACATCGACATTTATGTCGTCCGGGGCGACGTCATTCCCCAGACTACGCGGCCGCCCCGCCGGCTTCCCCGGCTTACCTCCGGCCGGCAGTTCGGAGTGGCGCTCGGGGCGATCGCAGCCGTCGTCGCCTCGCTCTTTGCGGCGGGATCGCTTCTCAATTACCTGTCCGTCGCGATGTTTCTCCTGTTCGCCGTGACCCTGCTATCACTCTGGCTGACGATGGGGCCCGTCCTTTTCGCCGCGGCGTTGAGCGCACTTGCCTGGAATTTTTTCTTCATCCCGCCGCGGTACACGTTCCACATCGCCCGGTTCGAGGACGTGCTGGTGTTCAGCCTCTATTTCATCATCGCCATCGTCACGGGCACCCTGACCTCCCGGATCCGGATCAACAAGGAGGCCGTCCGCCAGAGAGAGGCCCGCGCGGCCGCGCTGTACGCGATGTCGCGGGCACTCACCTCCGCGGATTCCACGGACGCCATCGCCGCCATCGCCGTCCGTGAAATCGACAGGATATTCGACGCCGATGCGGCCGTCTTCCTGAACGCCGCGGGCCTTCCGGTTCTTCATCACGCTTCCGGTTTCTCGCCTGGCGCGAAGGAGGAATCCGTGGTCCGGTGGGTTGCGGAAAACCGGAAGCCCGCGGGGCGATTCACGGACACGCTTCCGCTTTCCGACGCACGGTGGATGCCCCTGGCCACGGGACGCGACATCTACGGCGTCGCCGGCGTCCGTTTCCGCCGGACGACGGTGTTCACGCTGGACAAGGAAACGCTGCTGGAGAATCTGGCGGGGCAGATCGCGTCGGCCCTCGAACGGGAACGGTTCAACGGGGAGAGACGGCGCGCCGACACCGCGGATGCGTCCGAGCGGCTTTTTAAAACCCTGTTGAATTCGATTTCGCACGAGTTCCGTACGCCGCTTGCCGTCATCTCCGGTATTACGGCCAGCCTCACCGATCCCGGTCTGCGCCTGGGCGGAGCGGCGCGGGATGCCCTGATGTCGGAGGTGAACGACGCGGCGAACCGGCTGAACGGCCTCGTCGAGAACCTGCTCAACATGTCCCGGCTGGAGTCCGGAAACGTCCGGCCGGCCGTGGAATGGTGCGATGTTTCGGACCTCTTCCAGTCCCTGAAACGGCGGCTGCAGCGGGAGGCGGCCGGACGTCCGGTCGCGTTCGAAATGGCCCCGGGTATCCCTATCGTCCGCATCGATTCCGCGCTGACGGAAGTCGCGGTCGGGAACCTGGTTCAGAACGCGCTGCGGTACACGCCGCCGGAAACCCCCGTGCGGGTCCGCGCCGCGGTGTCGGGATCCGATCTCGTCATCACCGTGCGCGACGAAGGTCCCGGACTGCCGGCGGACATCCTTCCGCATCTGTTCAAAAAATTCTACCGCGCTCCCGGTTCCGCTGCGGGAGGCACGGGGCTGGGGCTTTCGATCAGCCGCGGACTCGTGGAGGCCATGGGCGGCCGGCTAACCGCGGCGAACGCGTCGCGGGGCGGGGCGCTTTTCACCGTCAGACTGCCTGCGGAGCGGCGTTCCGTCGGCCCGGAGGAATCGAATGAGTGATGCCGTCAAGGTGCTAATCATCGATGACGAGACCCAGATCCGCCGTTTCCTCAGGATCGCGCTCGAGGCACAGGGTTTCAGCCTGTCCGAGGCGGCCAACGGCCGCGACGGGCTGGTGCAGGCCGCGATGCACAGGCCGGATGTCGTGATTCTGGACCTCGGCCTGCCGGACGGGAACGGCCTGGACATCCTCCGGAGGCTGAGAGAATGGTCGAATGTGCCGGTCATCGTGCTGTCGGTACGGAACGCGGAGCAGGACAAAATAGCGCTCCTGGACGCGGGCGCGGACGATTACCTGACCAAGCCGTTCAGCGCCGGCGAACTGATCGCCCGGATACGGACCGCACTTCGGCACACAGCGCCCGCTGAACCGGACGGCCTGTTCCGGAACGGTCCGCTGGAAGTCAACCTGGCGGCGAGAAAAGTAACCGTCGGCGGGAAATCCGTCAAACTGACGGTAACCGAATACGATCTGCTCAGGCTTTTCGTTCAGAATGCGGGCAAGGTTCTGACACATCGTCAGATTCTTAAAACCGTATGGGGGGAATCCTCAGGAGATGAAATGCAATACCTCCGGGTTTACATATCTCAACTCCGGCGGAAAATCGAATCAGATCCCGCAAATCCGCAATTACTTGTGACGGAAACCGGTGTCGGATACCGGATGCAAGTGACTGAAAAACAGCAAGGTTGACCGGATTCAAGTCAGCCGGATGTTCAATTTTTTTACCCCATATATCCTGAAATTGTTTATCCCCATTTAAAACAACTCCTTGCGTTTGATCTGCCCGTGAATTATTCTGGCACTGATCTTGCTTTTTGATTTAGTTTATTTTAGATTGTTTTTCCGGAAACGACCGGCCGACCGGTCCCGCCGGCATCGGACGCATTACACTCGGTTCGGAGAACTTCTTGAAACGAATCCTCATCCTCTTATTGTCCGGCGCCGCTTCCGTTGCCGCGCTTCATGGCCAGAACAGCGCGGATTCCCTCTTTCAGCGCGTCCTGTCCCGAAAAGAAGACAACCGGCTTTCCCGGATCATGATCGACCAGGCGATCGCCGTGGAGAAACAGCAGGCCGCGCCGCGTCCGGACCGGCTCGCCGGACTTTTCTATCTGGCCGGCGATCTGATGCACGAGCAGAAAAGACTCGATGAAGCCGTCTCCGCCTACTCATCCAGCCTGGATTATCAGGGTGATTCCGCAACAGCCGCGGCCGCGCATTTCCGCCGCGGCGTCGTGTACGACACGCTCGGCAGCCGGCGCGCGAGAAAGCGCATCGAGGAGCGTCTGCTCACGTCGCAGATGGTCTGGTTCGGCCGAAGCCGGCAGGCGGCCGGATGGCCCGCGGAATTCGACAGGGCGGAGGCCGATTACAGAGCCGTCTCTTCCCTGGAGGCGGCCGAAAGCCTCATGCAGCTCCTGCTGGTTTCAGGCAGAACGGCGGAAGCTGAGGATCAGATGCGGACGATCCGCAACCTGCCCGAGGCCGCGGACCGCTCGTTCGGAGAACGTCTTCTGGTTTACGAGATTCTGCTTTGCGAGGCAAGGGAGAACTTTACAGAGGCTGAGCGTCTGCTCGCATCCGCGTCCGCGGACCCGGGTGTGCGCCGCAACCTGAACGTTTTTCTCGACGAGCTCCGGTCCAGGCGGCTGCAGCGGCTGGTCCGTTTTGAATGGACGGACCGGACGGATCTGGAGACGGCCGTTTCCGCGGGCCGGCTGAAATCCGGGCTTGAGACCGCGCCGCAGGCGATTCTCCAGGGCCGGGCGGTCACCAAGCGGTACCTGTTCGAAGGTGCGGGCGGCGGTTTTCTGGTATCGGCAAAGGCGGATGCGTTCGGTCTTTTTCATGACCGCCGCAGCGGGGCGGATGTGCATGCGGATGTGCTCGGAACCTTTCTCGGCCCATGGTGGTCCGCTCCGGGCGCGGGATTTTCCATCGATCTTTCGCGGACCGCGGGAGACGGACGGCGCGTCATCCAGCGGGGCCGCGGCTGTTTCTCCGAAACCGGCGCCTCGGGATTCGGGTTCAATCTGAACGCGGGTGTGCGGCACAAACTGCTCGCGATGCTGTCGTACCGCCAGGCCGGCCACTGGATGCGGGGCCTGTCCGGACGCCTGTCCGACGCGGACGCGATGTTCGCCGTTCTCGGTGTTCCGGCGCAGGACGGCCGTCCGACGGACGGCGTTTACAGCATGGGCTTCGCCGGCTCCGGATGGTGGCCGGGAAAAACCCGTCTCGCGGTGTCCGATTTCGGCCTGAGCGTCGACACGCGTCTGACCGCCGCATGCACCGCGGGCGCGGCGGCGCTCATGAGGACGGCCGAACTAACCGACCACATGGAATGGACGGCGGCCGGCGCGGGGCGCACCTATGCCCACCGGATTCTTCTCGCGGAACGCACCGGCCTGCTGAGGCTCAACGCGGCCGTCCAACTCGAGGCCGCGGGCTTCCGGATGGAACTGGGAGGCCATCACACCTTCCGCGGCGCCGGCCGCGTGATCCGAAATGACCGTTCCAGCCAGGTCGTCGAATCCGACGCGGGCGCCGACGGCGTGCACAGGCTGTACGTGAACGACATCGGCCGGGAACTCGCGGGATCCGGTCTGGACGACGCCCGGACACTCGCCGCTTTTCTGCCCTCGGCCTCCGGCCTGTCCCTGGGCCTGCAGCGGGCCCAGGTATTCCTGCTGGCCCGGTATCAGGTCAACGGGCTCCGTGCCCGAAACCACGACTGGCTCCTGACGCTCGGCGTGAAACCCAGGCGCCGGACGCTGTCCCAGTGCCTCCATGACCTGGCGCCCCACAGACGCTGATCACCGGAAACTGAAGGAATCCTGATGAATCAACCAACACGTTCCGCGGTCATACTGCTGACCTTTCTTTCATTCGGACGGATCGCGGCGCAGCAGGATTCGCTGTCCTGCCAGTCCGCTCTGAGCCGGATTCTCCGCGCCAAAGCGGACATGCACGTCCTGAACGAGTATGACCCAGACACGTTTCTCAAGCGGTTTCCGGATTACCGGGCGGCTTTTTCCGCTTTTCTTGATTCCCTCGACCGCCACGGTCTCTGGGGCTGCGTCCCGGATCCCATGGAACTCAGGATCGAGAAGACACGGATCGATTTCTACGCCGATCCGACGCCCGAGAAGCGGGCGGCGCGGGCCTCCCTCGAGCGGACGGTCGCCCTGCTGCGGCCCGACATCTCCGCCGAGGGTGCGGCCGGGCGGCACCACATGGAATATGCGGAACTCTGCCATTATCTGGCCACCCTGTACTACCAGAGCGGAGAGATCGAGAAGCAGATCCGGATCTGCGCGGACGCTGTTTCCGTGCTCGAGCGGATGCGGCCCGGGGGCGAGCCCCCCACGCTTCTGGAATGGATGATCCGGACCAAATGGGCCAATGCCCTGGCGGCCACGGAGCCGGAAGAGGCACTGGCCGTGATCGAGCCGGTCCGGTCTCTCGACGCCCGCGTCTACGACGGGTACGCCGTCAACTCCTGGCGGAAGGAACGGCTGGAGAACACACTGGCGGCCGCCTGGGAGTCCCTGGGCGGCGCACGGGCCGCGGTCGGTGACACGCCCGGCGCGGTCGCGGCCTATGAGAATGCCATGCAATTCACGCGCCCCGAGCGGCTCACCTGGGACAGCATCGTGCTCGGCATCGTGAAACTGCAGGCCGAGTCCGGAAACGACCGCGAAGTGGAGCGCTGGGCGCGGACCGTGGAGCGGCGGAAGCCGCAGGCCCTGCTTTCCGTGTACCTGGCGGCCGGCGGCGCCTATGACGCCAAGCGGAACCTCGAGCCGGCCTCCCGGGCCTACGGCCGCGCGTTCGATCTGCTCCGCAAGGCATCCGCGGAAGAGCAGATCCGCGTGCTGTCCTCCCTGGTCCGCGTCTACGCCGATCTCGGCCTTCAGGACCGCATCTTCGAGACTCTCAACCAGGCCATGAAGGACCGGGATTTCATCCGGAACGACGAGTTGAGCTACACCTTCGCCGAAGCCTGTTTTTCGATCGGAACGGAGGTGCGACGGAACGGCGGGAAGCCGGACGCGTATTACAAAGCCGCGGAGCGGGTGCTCGACCGGAAGGTTTCGGAGCGTGCGGACTTTTTCGGGAATCCGTATGCCGGCCGCTTCCGGGTGCTGTCGGTGCGGCTCAGTATGGCATGGGCGGACAAAAGCGACCTGGAGAAAGCCTCGGGACGGATCGAAGAGATCCTCGCGGGTTACCGTGAGGCGGCGCGGCGCCTGGGCCTCAAGGGCGATTATGCGAGCGATGATGTCGTGTTCGCCAAGCGCATGGCCGGCCGGATCGCCGAGATCCGGGGAGACGCGGCGGGAGCCGTCGGCGTCTACAAGGAACTGCTGTCGGATTACGCGGAAACACCGGCGCGCGGGAGCCTGATGCAATACGCATCGGCGGAGGGCGCGGATTCGGCGGCGGCGGCGCTCTTCCGCATCTCGGAACATTCCCTCCGGTCGAAGGACTTCGCCGGCGCCCTGGAGCCCTGCGAATGGACGGCCCGGCGCGACCATCTGCCGGCCGCGATCCGCGAAAAGGCGCAGTTTCTCGCGGGCCGGGCCGCGTATCACTGGGGCTTCGCGGAACAGGACCGTTTCGGCCAGGCCCTGACGGCATTCAACCGGATCCGTCCGGAGAGCCGGTACCGGCCGCAGGCGGGTTTCATGACCGCCCTCTGCCAGTGGCATCTCGGATTCCGAGACGCGGCCGTCGACAACCTGGGCGGCAGTTTCGCGGCCCTGCGGCCGGAATCGGCCGACGGACCGATGACCGAGTTTCTGCTGGGCGAGAACATCACGGGTTTTTCCCGCGTCATCGCGGAAAGCGTCTTCATGCTGGGCGACGCCGCCCGGGCCGAATCGCTCATGCGCTCCGTTCTGGACGCGGTCGGCCGCATCCGTCTCGACACCCCGGAGGAGGCCCAGGGCCTGTACGCGCTTGCGCGCTTCACGCTCCGCAACGGGACGCCGGACGCCGCCAAGTGGCGGAAGGCCGACGCCCTGCTCGACGCGTTTTTCGCGAACCGGCACGCCCTGGACGATCGGTGGACGTATTTCCGCGCGGGTGAACTGAAGATGGACATCGATTTCGAACTTGGCCGGCTGACGGCGGACGCCATCCGGCGCCAGATCGGCCAGCTGCGCGAGTTCAACGATTCAGGAGAGGAGCTCCGAAGGATCGTCGCGTCCCGTGAGTTCTACGGCGGTCCGGGGATGGTTTCTCTCGAAAGCCCGGACGTCGCGGGCCTCCGGGAGAGCGTTCAGGAACTGCTCGCGAAATGCCATTACATGCTCGGCCGCGTGGCCGGGCGCAGCCGCCGGTGGGACGAGGCCGTGGCGGCTTACGATGCCGTACTCGACCGTTATGCCCGGTTTGATCTGTACGCGTCCCGGTCGCTCTACCAGAAGGGACTTATCTATCTCACCGCCCTGAATCGCGTGGACCGGGCCGTGGACCTCTTCATTGATCTTTTCCGGCGGTATGACGGATCCGGGCTCGCGGACCAGGCCATGGAGGATCTCCGCGACGCGGAACGCGTGGCCGCCCGTCCTTCGGAAGTCGCGGTCTGGCTCAGGGCCTGCCGCCGGATGTTCCGCGTGTCGGACGATCGGAATCTGTCCCGGTTCGCCGCGCATCTTGCCATGGTGCTTGCCGAACGTCATGTCGGAAAGGACGACCGGTACACGCGCGACCGGGAGGTGATCGCCGCCCTGACCGACGGGCTCGCCTGGCTTACCGCGCCGAAGGACACGGTCCGGATCGGCGCCGACGATATCGCGCGCGCGAATCTCCTGCTGGCCAGGGCCTTTCGCCTCGAGTCCGACCTGCGGCCCGCCTCCATCCGGCATCGGTACGGGGTGACGTACCCCGAGGCCAATGTCCGGAAGGAGAACGCGTGCTACAGCCGCGTCATGGCGCTCGACGCCTCAGCGGCCGCGTTCGACGAGGCGCAATGGCGCATGGCGGTCAACCTCGCGCTGACGGGCAGTCCGGAGGAGAGCAAGAAAGTGATGTGGACGCAGCGGTCCTCTGACCGAGGCCGGCTGAATCTGCGTGAAGCCTATGAGAAGGAAATCGGCGTTCTGGTCGCCTATGCCGCGCCGGACCGCGCCCGGGCCTACAACCGCGACATCGCCGTGTCGGTCGAAAACATACTCGACGAGACCCGGGGAAACGGCCTGCTGCCTTATCTTCGGGACGTGTTCGACGGCACGCGGCGGCAGGTCGAGGTGCTGAAGCGCAAGACCGGACGTCCGGACATCATGCCAGAGGTGCTGGACCTGACGTTGTATCCCGGAGGGAAATGGTCCGGGAGCGTGCTGTGATTGCGGAGTCCCCTTCCAGGATTCCTTAATAAAAAATCACCACAGAGGAACACGGAATGGCACGGAGAGGGTTTTATTTTTTCCAAGTCTCCGTGTCTGGACGTGGCGTCGTGCTGTCCGGAAGGCGCATTCAAAAAGTTTATCGCGGAGGAACACGGAAGTGCGCGGAGATAAAATCGCATCGTTTCGTTTTCCGCGTGTCTCCGTGCTTTTCCGTGGTGTGCTTGTCCCCTTCATGAGCGCGGCCTTACGCGAACGCGGTGAAGGGATGAAAGCGGTTTCATGAGCGGAAAAGACCGGAATCCGGATGCCGCTGAGACGTCCGTTCCCGCACTCGTCCGTCCGGCGGCCGGGCTGGATGTGGATCCCGGCCTGCTCGATCCTTTTCTGCATACTGCGGCCGTCAAGGCCTTTTACGGGCATTTTTCGTTTTTCCCGGGGCCGCCCGGCCTGGACGGCCTCGGAGAAATTCTTTCGCACTTCTCGAAATTCCCATACGAAAACCTCAGCAAGACCATCAGGCACCACGAAGCCGCGGAGCTGGAGAAGAAACTGCGCTTCCCGATCGAAGTCATGGACGGTTATGCCCGGCACCGGTTCGGAGGCACCTGCTTCTCCCTCACGTTCTTTCTGCAGACGCTCCTGGCGCATGCCGGTTACCGGTGTTATCCCGTGATGGCCGACATGAAATGGGCGCCGAACAGCCACTGCGCCATGATCGTCCTCCTGGACGGCCGCCGGTATCTCGTGGATCCGGGCTACCTGCTGAACCGGCCGATGGAGATGACGCTCGAAAAGCCCAGGGTCCATGACTCCGAATTCACGGGCGTGGAACTGGTCCGTTTCGGCTTTGGTGATTCCGCGGTGTGCGAAGTCCGCACCTTCAACCGGACGGAGATCAAGAGCCGGTACCGTTTCCGCGACATCCCCTGCCCGGCCGCCGAATTCCTCCGGCACTGGACGGATTCGTTCGGATGGAACTCGATGCACGGGCTCTGTCTGACGCGCGCCGAGAAGGGCCGGATGGTCTACATCCACAAGCATTACATGCGGGAGTCGACGTTCGAGGGAAAACGGAGTTTCAAGATCCGGAATAATTATCACGAGAGCATCCGGCGGGCTTTCGGTATCGAGGCGGAAATGACGGAGCGGGCACTGGCCGCGCTCGATGCCAACATGGCGCGGGAGCGGGAGTTGGGGTTGTGGAAACCGCGGGAGAAAAAAATCGAACACGGATGAAACGGATGGAACGGATTGTCACGGATCAGAAATGATTATTAGGGTAATGCATTCATTTGGATGTTATCTCAATCCTTCAATGGATGTCGTTCCGAGGAACTCTGTTCCGCGGAGCGACGGGGAATCCAGGGCAAGGGAAGATGGAAAGTGGACCTTCGGCGGATGGGACGGATGACCGCGGATAAAGAAGGAATTAATATGGTAATGCATTCATCTCCATTTATGAAAACGAGCAACGCGTGAAACCCAAAGAACCCGGACCGGTGAAACTGATCGTCGGGGTCCTGTACTCGGACGAAGGTCTTCTTGAAAGGGGCCTGATTCTCCTGTCCGAAATCTACGGACCGCTGGATTACAGAAGCCCGGCATTCCCGTTTGACCGCACGGATTATTACGTCCCGGAAATGGGATGTCCCATTTTCAGGATTTTTGTTTCCCACGAGCGGCTCATCCATCCCGGGGACCTGGCCCGGATCAAGATCGAGACCAATGCCATGGAGGAGAAGCTGGCGGTTGCGGAATTTCCAAATGCCTCCGGGAGGTTCCGGAACCTCCCGGAGGCTTCGTCGCAGAACCTCCCGGAGCGATCAGAAAACCTCCCGGAGGTTCCGCTGCGCCGTCAAGTCAATTTCGACCCCGGTTATATGGATTATGACAAGTTCGTCCTCGCTTCGGCCAAGTACAACGGGCAGAAAATATATCTCGACTGCGGCATCTGGGCCGATCTGACCCTTCATTACGAAAAAGGCCGATTCGATCCCTATCCCTGGAGTTTTCCGGATTTCAAGTCCGGCCTGTATCAGGAGGTTTTCCAGGAGATCCGGGCGCGTTTCAAGGCGCAGCGGAATGCGCAACTATCAGTCTAAAATAAGGCTTGACAATCATGCAAATTCTCATTACTATATTCACCCGATGACAGAAAAGTCCAGAATCATGGACGGCCAGGGGATCGCCCGCACCCTGCAACGTCTGACGCACGAGATACTCGAGCGGAACGCCGGGTGCGAGGGACTTGTCCTGGTCGGCATCCGGAACCGCGGAGACGTGCTGGCGCAGCGCATCCTCAAGGCCATGTCCTCCATCGAAAGCCGCGAGGTTCCCTACGGCGTGCTCGACATCACGCTGTACCGGGACGATTTCCAGCGGCTCGCGGACAGCCCCGTCATCGGAGAGACCGACATCCCCTGCGACATCACCGACCAGAAGGTTGTGCTTGTCGACGACGTGCTGTTCACCGGCCGCACGATACGCGCCGCGATGGACGCACTGATGGACTTCGGCCGGCCCTCCTCCGTCCAGCTGGCCGTGCTCATCGACCGCGGCCACCGGGAGCTTCCCATTCACGCCGACTTTGTCGGACAGACGGTTTCCACGCTAAAATCAGACGGCGTTCAGGTCCGGCTCGAGGAGACGGACGGGGAGGACGGCGTCGTGCTGATCGGGTCGTGAGAACCCGGACCGGAACGGATCATGAATCCATCGGACGCCAACCGGAACGCCGCATGCAGTTGAAAAGCCGCCACCTGCTGGGCCTCGAGGGCATGCCGCGTGAGGAGATCGAACTCATCCTCGACACCGCCGCCTCCCTGAAACCCATTCTCGAACGGCCCATTCCCAAGGTGCCCACCCTTCGCGGCAAGACCATCGCCAACCTCTTCTATGAACCCTCCACGCGCACGCGTTTCTCCTTTGAGCTCGCCGAGAAGCGGCTGTCCGCCGACTCCGTCAGTTTCTCGCAGGCGGGGTCCAGCGTGTCGAAGGGCGAAACCCTGAAGGACACGGTCCGGAACCTGCATGCCATGAAAATCGACACCGTGGTCATCCGGCACGGCGCCTCCGGCGCACCGCATTTTCTCGCCGGGTGCCTCGACGCGTCGGTGGTCAATGCGGGGGACGGCACGCACGAGCATCCGACTCAGGCCCTGCTCGACATGATGACGCTCCGCGAAAAGCTTGGGAAAATCGAAGGGCTCAAGGTCGCGATTGTGGGCGACATCCTGCACAGCCGGGTGGCCCGTTCCAACATCCACGGCCTTTCGACCGCGGGCGCGTCGGTCGGGCTCTGCGGCCCGGCGACGCTCATGCCCGCCGGCGTGAACGACCTTCCCGTCCGTGTCTACCGGAACCTCGACGAGGCGCTGGAGGACGCGGATGTCTTCATCGTGCTCCGCATCCAGATGGAGCGGCAGAAGCGGGGGATGTTTCCGTCCCTCCGGGAGTACCGGTCCCTGTTCGGCATGACCGTGGAGCGGCTGGAACCGCTGAAAAAGGAGATCACCATCCTGCATCCGGGTCCGATCAACCGGGGCGTGGAACTGGACGATGAGGTCGCGGACGGACGCCATTCCGTGATTCTCGACCAGGTGACCAACGGCGTGGCCGTGCGCATGGCCGTGCTGTACCTGCTTTCCGGCGGCCGCGGAAAAATCGAAATGGAGGATCATGCCCAGGCCTGATTTCAAGCCTGTCCGGGCGGAGGCCGTGTGCATCACGGGCGCCCGCCTCCTCGACCCCGCATCGAAACTCGACGCGGCCGCCGACCTGCTGGTCGCGGACGGCCGCATCGCGAAAATCGGGTCCGCCGCAGGGGGGGGATTCGAAGGGCTGCGGATCGACGGCGCCGGTCTCATCGTGGTTCCGGGTTTCGTGGACATGCACGCGCACCTCCGCGAGCCGGGCCGCGAGGACGAGGAAACCATCCGGTCGGGCGCCGAGGCGGCCGCGGCCGGGGGGTTCACGGAAATCGCCTGCATGCCCAACACGAACCCGCCGGTCGACGACCGGCCCTCCGTGGAATTCGTCCGCAGGCGGGCGGCCGGACTGGTCACCGACGTTCACCCGATCGCGGCCATCACCAAGGGCCAGCGGGGCGACGAGCTGGTCGAAATGGCCGACTGCGCGGAGGCGGGGGCCGTGGCCTTTTCGGACGACGGCCGCCCCGTGGAAAAGGCGTCCGTCATGCGGCGCGCCGTGGAATACGCCGGCATGACCGGCCGGCCGGTAATTTCGCACAGCGAGGATCTGTCGCTTTCCGACGGCGGGGTCATGCACGAAGGCGCCCGTTCCACCCGGCTCGGGCTCCGCGGCATCCCGTCCATCAGCGAGGAAATCGCCGTCGACCGCGACATCCGGATCGCGGAATACGTCGGCGGCCGCATCCACATCGCGCATGTATCCACGGCCGGATCCGTGCGGCTCATCCGCGAGGCCAAGGCGCGCGGCGTGACCGTGACCGCCGAGACCTGCCCGCATTATCTGACGCTCACGGACGAGGCCGTTCAGGGATACGACCCAAACGCCAAGATGAACCCGCCGCTCCGGACCGCGGAGGACCGGGCCGCTCTCTGGGAGGGGCTGAAGGACGGCACGATCGACGCCGTGTCCACGGACCACGCCCCGCATTCTTCGGAGGAGAAGAACGTGGAGTTCGACGCGGCACCGTTCGGCGTCATCGGACTCGAAACCGCCGTGGGACTCCTGCTGACGCACGGCGTGCACAAGCGTAAACTGACCCTGCGGGAGCTGGTGCTCGTGCTCTCGGTTCTGCCGCGCCGGATTCTCGGGCTTTCCGAGGCGCGCATCCGCGAGGGGGCCGGCGCCAATCTCACGTTTCTGCGCCCCGATGCGGCATGGACCGTGGACCGGGACGGATTTTTTTCCAAATCGAAGAACACGCCTTTTCACGGCTGGGCGCTCAAGGGAGCGGCCGCGGGCGTGCTTCGCGGCGATCAATTCTATCTGGCCCCATAGGCCCGTTCGGATGGAGGAATCGGAATGACGACCAGCGGCTATCCACTCGTACCAAAAGAAGCGTTTCTGACCAACGGCGTGGGAAGGCACAAGGAGAAACTGCAGAGCTTCGAGATGGCCCTGCGGGACGCGGGCATCGCCCAGCTCAATCTCGTCCGCGTGTCAAGCATTTTTCCGCCGCACTGCAAGCTGATTTCCAAGGAGGCCGGCGTTAAAAAACTGAAGTCCGGCGGCATCACATTCTGCGTGATCAGCGACAACGCCACGAACGAGCCGCACCGCCTGGTGGCGGCTTCGGTCGGCATCGCCATTCCCAAGGATCCTTCACAGTACGGATATCTCTCGGAGCATCATTCCTTCGGGCAGACCGACGCGGTTGCGGGCGACTACGCCGAGGACCTCGCGGCGAGCATGCTGGCCACGATTCTCGGGCTTCCCTTTGATCCTGAGAAGAGTTGGAACGAAACCAAGGAAGTGTGGAAGATCAGCGGCAAGATCGTCGCCACCCGCAACGTGGTGCAGAGCGCCATGGGGCACAAGGACGGCCTCTGGACCACGGTGCTGTCGGCCGCGGTTTTCGTTTAAAAGAAAAATGGAACACGGATCTGAGCGGATGGAACGGATCCACACGGATTACAAACGAGTAATAGGGTAATCCGTTCATTCGGGTATCATGCGGAACCGCATTTTTTTTCGGAATCTCATCCCCGGGAGGCCGTTTAAGCCTCCCGGATTTGCGTGACGGGGGACGGGGTCCGCATTTTAACCGGCCACCCCGGCAGTGGAATAACACTTCAATCGGAAAAACGGCGGAAGGAGCGCATACGGCACCTGTTAAAGAGAAAAAGTTCACGGTCCTCGGACCCGAGGGCAATTTTCTCGGCGTGGACGCGTTCTGCGGGTGGGAGGAATCGCGGATCACGATTCTGCAGGCGCCGCTCGACGTCACCACGAGCTATGTCCAGGGCACGAACCTGGGGCCGAAGGCCCTGATCGAGGCCTCTCGGCAGGTGGAATACTACGACGAAGAACTGAAGTCCGAAACCTACCGCCGGGGCATCGCCACCCTGCCGCCGCTCAAGTTCAAGGGCGACGACCCGGAACCCGCCGTTCAGCTCATCGAGAAGACGACCGCGGACCTGCTCGCCGCGGACAAGCGCGTCGCCATGATCGGAGGCGAGCACACCGTCACGGTCGGCGCGGTGCGCGCGTACCGGGCGGCTTTCCATGACCTGTCCGTCCTGCATCTTGACGCGCATGCCGATCTCCGCGAATTGTATGAAGGCTCGCCATTGAGCCACGCGTGTGTCATGGCGCGCGTCCGCGAAGTCTGCCCCTACGTGAGCGTCGGCATCCGGGCCTGGTCGCAGGAGGAGGCCAACACCATGGAGCGGGAGGGACTTTCCATATTCGACATCCACACCATGCGGCGGGACGAATCGTGGATGGACAAGGCCATTGAACGTCTCGGCGGAACGGTGTACGTCACCTTCGACCTGGACGGTCTGGATCCGTCGATCATGCCGGCCGTGGGAACACCCGAACCGGGCGGCATGCAATGGGTCGAGACGATCCGGTTTCTGCGGCGGGTGTTCCGTGAAAGGAACGTCGTCGGAATGGACCTGGTGGAATTGTGTCCGAGACCGGGTGCCGAGTACGGGGAATTGACCGCGGCCAGGCTTTTCTACCGGATGATCGGATATTGGACTGCATCCGAAAACGCGGGAACAGGCGGAAGTGTTGGATGATAATAAACGGTTTTCCGGACGATTTTTTCCCATTTCAGGCACTTTTTCCTTGACAAGTCATTGATTTTTTATTAAAATAAAAGGCTATTACCGTTTACAGGAGGTTTTTTCAGTGACAACCCTTTTTATCAAGACCACCGAACCCGAACGGAAGTGGTATCTGGTGGATGCGCAGAACCAGGTGCTCGGCCGTCTGGCGAGCCAGGTGGCCCATATCCTGAAGGGTAAACATAAACCCACTTTTTCCATGCACTTGGACGCTGGCGACCATGTCGTGGTCATCAATGCGGACAAGATCAGGGTCACGGGTCGAAAGCTTGAGCAGAAACGGTACACCCGATACACGGGATACCCGGGCGGTCTCCGCGTGACGGAGCTCGGCAAGGCGATCCGTGTCAAGCCGGAAAACGTCTTCACCCACGCGGTCAAGGGCATGATGCCCCACAACCGCCTAGGCCGGCAGATGATGAAGAAACTCCGCGTGTACGCCGGGGGCCAGCATCCGCACAAGGCGCAGAATCCCCAGGCCTTACCCAGTGAATTGAGGAAATAGCATGTCGAAGACCGCATCCCTGTACGCCACCGGCCGCAGAAAAGAATCCGTCGCCCGCGTCTGGCTGACCCCCGGATCGGGCAAGATCCAGGTCAATGAGCAGGAAGTGCTCGATTATTTCGGCCGCAAGACGCTCGAAATGATTCTCCGCCAGCCGTTCGGCG
The DNA here is from genome assembly GCA_016933415.1 of bacterium. Taxonomy (GTDB): domain Bacteria; phylum Zhuqueibacterota; class QNDG01; order QNDG01; family DTFT01; genus JAFGAX01. The sequence goes on along the minus strand of JAFGAX010000148.1, from coordinate 5,361 downwards.
TGACCAAAACCGAAGGACAGTATGACGTCCGCGCCACCGTCAACGGGGGCGGCCTCACCGGACAGGCCGGGGCCATGCTGCTGGGCATCGCCCGCGTGCTGATCAAGACCAACGCGGATTTCAAGAAAGCGCTCCGCGATTCAGGTTTCCTCACCCGCGATCCGCGGATGAAGGAACGGAAGAAGTACGGACAGCCGGGCGCCCGCAAGCGGTTCCAGTTCTCGAAACGATAAACCGGCGAAACCCTCCGGCCGGGCCGGTTCGTTCCGGTTCCGGGTCGGCAAGGGTTTACGGATTTTGAAGCTCCCTTCCGGAAGCGGCGGGGGAGTTTCTATCCGCAAGGAAATGGCGGTTCCTGTTTACTTTCTTTCACCGCGCTATGCCGCGAAGGAAGAGAGCGGTCAGATTCAAATACTCACATTCCCCGACCTTCAGAAGGGTGCCGAGGAACCGTTGCGGTTCCTCGGTTTTTTGAAGGGGTAACGGGAATGGCGGATCACAACCCAATTCAAAGGAGTCACCCGTGGCGGAAATCACCCTGCAGCAGCTGCTGATGGCGGGCGCGCATTTCGGACACCTGAAGCGCCGGTGGAACCCGAAGATGAAGCCCTACATTTTCATGGAACGCAGCGGCATCTACATCATCGACCTCAACAAGACCCTGAACAACCTTCTCAACGCGTGCAAGGCCGTCCAGAAGATCATCCTCAACGGCGAGAAAATCCTGTTTGTCGGAACCAAGAAGCAGGCGAAGGACATCATCAAGGTGGAGTCCGAGCGCTGCGGCATGCCGTACGTCACCGAGCGGTGGATGGGCGGCACGCTGACCAATTTTTCGACCATCAAGAAGAGCGTGAAGCACCTGAAGAACCTCGAGAAAATGGCGACCGACGGGTCCTACGACAATCTGCTGAAGAAGGAAATTCTGAACGTCGAACGCGAGAAGGAAAAACTGGAGAAGAGCCTCGGCGGCATCAAGGACATGGCCAGGCTTCCCGGCGCGGTCTTCGTGATCGACACCAAAAAGGAATCGATCGCCGTGGCAGAGGCAAAGAAACTGAATATTCCGGTGTTCGGCATGCTCGACACGAACTCCGACCCCGACCCGATCGATTATCCGATTCCCGCGAACGACGACGCGTTCAAGTCGATCAGCCTGATCGTCCACACCGTCGCGGACGCGGTGATCGAAGCCCGGCCCAAGGACCAGGCCGGACTGGAAGCCGCGCTGGCGGCCGAGGGGATCGCGGCCCCGTCACCGGACGCGATGAAGGAATCCCAGTAAACCCGATTTCCGGCCGCGGGCCGGAGCCGGCAGGCGCATCAAACCGCCGCCGGAACGCGCCCCGGACGGCCGGAGCGGACACGACAATCACCCCGAGGAGCATCGCATGACCATATCGGCAAACGACGTGAAATCGCTCCGTGAAATGACCGGAGCCGGCATGATGGACTGCAAGGAAGCGCTCGCCCAGACCCAGGGGGACATCGAGAAAGCCGTGGAATTCCTCCGCAAGAAGGGCATGGCCTCGGCGCAGAAGCGCGCGGGACGGGAGGCCAAGGAGGGCATCATCATGTCCTACATGCATCCCGGCAGCCGCCTCGGCGTGCTGGTCGAGGTGAACTGCGAAACCGACTTCGTGGCCAAAACGGACGATTTCCAGAACTTCGCGCGGAACGTCGCCATGCAGGTCGCCGCGACCCGCCCCATGGCCGTACGGCGCGAAGACGTTCCGAAGGAGACGGTGGACAAGGAGCTTGAAATCTACCGAAGCCAGATGACCGACAACAAGAAACCCGCGGCCGTGATCGAGAAGATCGTGACCGGCAAGCTGGACAAGTATTACCAGGAAGTCGTGTTGATGGAGCAGAGCTACGTGAAGGATCCGGGCAAAACCGTGCAGGAATACCTGCTCGAGGTGTCCGGCAAACTCGGCGAAGCCATGTCCATCCGTCGCTTCGTCCGCTTTCAGCTGGGGGAATAAGTGGCGGCGCCCGCCCCGGCCTACAAACGCGTCCTGCTCAAGCTGAGCGGGGAGGCGCTCCGCATGAACCGCGAGCTGGAGATCGATCCGGCCGTGGTTCAGCGGATCGCGAGGGAGATCAAGGAGATTCAGGCCCTCGGCGTTCAGATCGGCATCGTCATCGGGGGCGGGAACATCTTCCGGGGGCTCTCCGCCTCCGCGCGGGGCATGGACCGCGTCGCCGCGGATCACATGGGCATGCTGGCCACGGTCATCAATTCCATCGCCCTGCAGGATTTTCTGGAGAAGGAGGGGGTGCCGTCGCGCGTGATGTCGGCCATCCGCCTCGAAGCCATGGCCGAGCCCTATATCCGGCGGCGCGCGATGGCGCACCTGGAGAAGGGCTACGTCGTGATTTTCGCGGCGGGCACGGGCAATCCCTATTTCACAACGGACACCGCCGCGGCGCTGCGGGCCATCGAAATTTCGGCGCAGGCCCTGCTCAAGGGCACCAAGGTGGACGGCATCTATTCCGCCGATCCGGTCAAGGAGCCCGCGGCCAAGCGGTATCCCGCGATCACCTACACCGAGGTGATCGATCAGCAGCTCGGCGTCATGGACGCGACGGCCATCACGTTCTGCCGCGAGAACCGCATCCCCATCATCGTCTTCAAACTGCTGGACCCCGGCACCCTGAAACGGGTGATTCTCGGCGAGACGGTGGGGAGCATCGTTCAAGGAGAGAAAAATGGTTGACGCATCGCTCAAAGACGCGCGGGCGCGGATGGAGAAAAGCCTCGCCAGCACGCAGGCTGAACTGGCCCGGGTGCGGACCGGGCGGGCCAGCCTGACCCTGCTCGACACGGTGCGGGTTTCCTATTACGGAAACACGGTCCCGCTCAAGCAGGTCGCCAATTGCGCGGTTCCCGAACCCCGGCTGATCACCATCCAGCCCTGGGACCGCTCGGTTCTGGGCGAGATCGAGAAGGCGATTCTCAAGGCCGACATCGGCATCACGCCGAATAACAACGGGTTCATGATCCGCCTGCCCATTCCGCCGCTCACGGAGGAGCGCCGCAAGGAGTTGGTCAAGCTGGTGCACCATCTCGGCGAGGAGGGCCGCATCGCCGTCCGGAACGTCCGGCGAGACGCGCTCGAACAGCTCAAAAAGCTCGAGAAGGACAAAAAGATCTCGCAGGACGAGGAGCGGAACGGCCAGAACGAAGTGCAGAAGCTGACCGACGAGTTCGTCCGCAAAATAGACGAAGCCGTCAAAACCCGCGAAGCCGAGGTCATGGAGGTCTGATTTTTTCTGCGGCATCCACTTGAGATTTCAGCCCTGGAGTCATGCTTCAGGGCTTTTCTTTTGGGGTGCGGACTCTCCTCTGTGGCTGTCCCAAAAGATCCTCTCCGGACGGTCCCGTTCTTTTCACATCTCCCCGCAGGGGATCCTGTCCCACGGGGCAAGGGATCCGGCGAGGTGGATTCCGGCGCGGAGGCGGGAGCCTTTTGCGCTGAGGAGATAGGACACCGTAAAATCAATTTCCCCTTGTTTTTATCCGATTTTTCTATTACTTGGATGAGAATCCATCCCCGAAACATTCGAGAGCCTGCGAACCATGAACCACAGTGAAATCGTCAGTTTCATCTGGGGTGTGGCGGACCTTATCCGTGACACCTTCAAGCGCGGCAAGTATCAGGACGTCATCCTTCCCCTGACCGTTCTACGGAGACTCGATTGCGTTTTGGCGCCGACAAAGAAGAAGGTTCTTGAGACCCATGCGCAGTACAAGGGAAAGCTCGACAACACGGACAGGCTCCTGCGCAAGGCCTCGAAATTTGCCTTTTATAACACTTCGAAATACGATTTCGAACGGCTTCTCGCGGATGCCCCGCACCTGGCCGCGAATCTGAGGCATTACATCGCGGGATTCAGCCTGAACATGCGGGAGGTATTGGAAAAGTTTGATTTCGACAACACCATCAGCAAGTTGAATGAGGCCGGTCTGCTGTTCCAGGTTCTGGAGAGGTTCAAGAATATCGATCTTCATCCGGACAAAGTCGATAATCCGGCCATGGGAACCATTTTCGAGGAATTGATCCGAAAATTCAACGAGGCGTTGAACGAAAATCCGGGCGAGCATTTCACGCCGAGGGATGTGGTGCATCTGATGGCCGATCTCCTGCTGGCCGGTGAGGAAAAACGCATCGCGGGCCCCGGAGTCGTGGCCACGGTGTACGATCCCTGCTGCGGTTCCGGTGGCATGCTCACCATCACGAAGGAGCACATCCTGAACGGCGTTCGGAGGAACGGGGATCTTCTGAGAAAACCGATCAATCCAAGCGCGGAGATTCACCTGTTCGGCCAGGAGGTGAATCCCGAGACCTTCGCGATCTGCAAGTCGGATCTCTTCATGAAATCCGAGGACGGCCGGGAGGCGGAAAACATCCTTTTCGGATCCACGCTGTCCAATGACCGGCACCGGGATATGCATTTCAATTACCTCATCGCGAACCCCCCTTACGGAAAAGACTGGAAGCGCGATGAGGCCGCGGTCACGAACGAACATGAAACGGGACCCGTGGGGCGTTTCGGCCCCGGTCTTCCGCGCATCAGCGACGGTCAGCTTCTTTTTCTGCTCCATATGATCGCGCATATGTGGCCGAAAAAGGAAGGCGGGTCACGCATTGCCATCATCATGAACGGATCGCCGCTGTTCACCGGAGACGCTGGAAGCGGCGAAAGTGAAATCCGGCGCTGGGTTCTTGAGCGGGACTTGCTCGATGCGCTGATCGCAGTGCCGGAACAGCTTTTTTACAACACGGGCATAGCCACCTATATCTGGATCCTGACCAATAGGAAGGAGCCCCGCCGCAAGGGAAAGGTGCAACTCATTGACGCGACCGCATTCTGGACTCCGATGCGGAAAAGTCTCGGGGATAAAAGAAGGGAAATTCCGAGAGAGAAGGCGGAGGAAATTCTTTCCCTCGTCCGGGACTTTCGGACCGGAGAAAATGTCCGAGTGTACCCGACCACGCATTTCGGATTCAGGAAAATCACGGTTGAGCGGCCCTTGCGCCTGAATTTCGAGGCGTCCGATGAGAGAATCGAAAGGCTCAGGGACGAATCAGCCTTCCGGAATCTCGCGGTCTCGAAGAAAAAGGGAGCGGCCAGAGCGAAGGAAGAAGCGGAGGGCATGAAAGAGCAGGAAGTGCTTCTCGATCTTCTCCGCACTTTGCCCAAGGGCCTGGTCAAGGATCGGGTTGTGTTTGAGAAAGCTCTGAAAAACGTCTGTGATCAGGCGGAATATAAACTGTCCTCCTTACTGAAGAAGGCAGTTTTATCCGCACTTTCGGAACGCGATGAAACCGCTGAAATCTGCCGGGATGCGGACGG